>NZ_JBEBMH010000030.1:0-67499 GCF_040081985.1 Mesorhizobium yinganensis
AAAACGGCCTAGGAGATATGCGGCCGAACAGGCACAAGTGCCGGGGACAGTTTACTTTTTTCGGCCCGCGCGACTTCTGGACTGCTGCGGCCTTTCTGCCGAAAGAAAGTAAACTGTCCCCTGCGGCTACCCTTCGAGCATCGGCCACGCGCGAACGGTTTTCGGGTTTCCGAGTGGACCGGGTAAAACTGTCCCCGGCACTTGTGCCTGTTCGGCCGCATATCTCCCAGGCCGTTTTCGGGTTTCCGAGTGGACTGGGTATAAACTGTCCCCTGCGGCTACCTTCGAGCATCGGCCACGCGCGAATGGTTTTCGGGTTTCCGAGTGGACCGGGTAAAACTGTCCCCGGCGTTTGCTACTTCCCGAAACGCCTGGCGATCACCCGGTCCAGTGCCCGGATTGCCTGCGCCTCGCCACCGGCCGGGCCATGCGGACGATCCGACGGGTTCCAGCCGAAGATGTCGAAATGCACCCAGCTTTTCGCCTTCTCGACGAAACGCTGGAGGAACAGGGCTGCAGTGATCGAACCGGCGAAACCGTCGGTGGTGACATTGTTGATGTCGGCGATCTTGGAGGACAGTTTGGCCTCATAGGGTTTCCAAAGCGGCATGCGCCATAGCGGATCCTCGACCTCTACCGATGCCTTGGCGATCTCCTCAGCCAACACGTCGTCTCCCGTATAGAACGGCGGCAGATCAGGACCCAGCGCCACGCGCGCCGCGCCGGTCAGCGTCGCCATGTCGATCAGAAGGTCGGGCGCCTCTTCGTCGGCGAGCGCCAGGGCATCGGCAAGGATCAGCCTGCCCTCGGCGTCGGTGTTGCCGATCTCGACGGTCAGCCCCTTGCGGCTTTGCAGCACGTCGCCCGGCCGAAAGGCGTTTCCCGAAATCGCGTTCTCGACCGCCGGAATCAGCACACGCAGCCGGACGTCGATATCGGCCGCCATGATCATAGAGGCGAGGCCGAGCACATTGGCCGCGCCGCCCATGTCCTTCTTCATCAACAGCATGCCGCTTGCCGGCTTGATGTCGAGCCCGCCGGTGTCGAAGCAGACGCCCTTGCCGACCAGCGTCACCTTCGGCGCGGCCTTGCGGCCCCAGGAAAAGTCGATCAGCCGAGGCGCTTCCGCCGAAGCCCGGCCGACCGCGTGGATCATCGGGAAATTTGCTTGGAGAAGTGCATCGCCCGCCGTCACCGTGACACGAGCCTTGTAGGTCTTTGCCAGCTTGCGGGCTGCTTCTTCCAGTTCAGCCGGTCCCAAATCGTTGGTCGGCGTGTTGATCAGGTCGCGCGCCAGGAAAACGCCCTCGGCGGTGCGCGCGATGGAAGCGGCGTCGGCACCCTTCGGCAAGACGAAACGGATAGCCTTGCCGGGCTTCTTGCCGTACCGGGTGAAGGAGTAGCCGCCGAGCGCCACCCCAAGGGAGGCAAGGGCCGCATTCTCCGGCTCTTCGGCAAAATGCCAATCGCCTTCCGGCAACGCCTTGGCAAGGGAGCCCGCGGCAAGCGCGCCCTCCTGCCCGCTGCCCAGGCCGAACATCGCCTCGGCAATGCCGCCCTCGGGATTCGGCACCAGCAGCAGACGGCCCGCTTCTCCCGAAAACCCGTTGGCTTCCGCCCAGGCACGGGCTTCGCCAGGGAGCGCCATTTCCGCAAATCCTGTGGTGGTGACCAGACGGACCGGGCGGGAGTTGCGGGGACGGCTTGCGAGCAGTTCGACGGGCATGCTGGGGTTCCAAAGTTGAGGCGTTTACGGATCGTTAGGGTTAACAGAATATTTCTCGCAGAGAAGACAAGGGGGCCTCGGGGGGCCATCGCATCAATGAAGACCGCAGTTCCGATGGCAAAAGGCATTCGCTCGGGATCAAATTGGAAGCGCCTCGCAGGTGTCGCGATCGTTCTGGCGCTGGTGGCGGGTGTGGCGGGCTGCGCCGGCGGCGTATCGCGTGAGACGACCGGCTCAGTCTCCCGAAGTGCCGGCAAGCCGGTCGACCAGCTCTCGGCAAGTGAGCTTCCCGGCGCGGCGGCGTCACTCGGCAAGGCCTATACAAAAAACACCAAGAACAAGGATGTGGCGTTGCGCTACGCCAACGTCCTGCAGATGCAGGGCCATCAGGAACAGGCGCTGGCGGTGATGCGCAAACTGGTGATCGACCTTCCCCAGGATCGCACGGTGCTTGCCGCCTACGGCAAGGCGCTGGCCGGCATAGGGCAGTTCGAGCCCGCCCTGGACGCCATAAGACGCGCCCAGACCCCGGAATATCCCGACTGGAAGCTGCTTTCGGCGGAAGGCGCGATCCACGACCAGATCGGCGAGAAGGCGCAGGCGCGCGAACTCTACCGCAAGGCGCTCGACATCAAGCCGAACGAGCCCTCGGTTCTTTCCAATCTCGGCATGTCTTACATTCTGGACGGCGACCTGAAGACCGCGGAGACCTATCTGCGCAGTGCCGTCCAGCAGCCCGGCGCCGACAGCCGCGTGCGCCAGAACCTGGCGCTCGTGGTCGGACTGCAGGGCCGCTTCGACGAAGCCGAGCAGATCGCAAGCCAGGAACTCTCGCCCGAACAGGCGCAGGCCAACGTCGCTTATCTCCGCGGCATGCTTTCCCAGCAGAACGCATGGAAGCAGTTGAAGGCGGAGGATAAGAAGAAGGCAGTAGGGCAGTAGGGCAGTAGGGCAGTAGGGCAGTAGGAAAAGGATGCCCGAGAAGATCGATTCGTACAGGGACCTCGTCGTCTGGCAGCAGGCGATGGATTTGGCTGTGGCGGTATACGAACGAAAAGAAGCTGGCCGAGGGACGAGCTCTACGGATTGACCAGCCAGGTTCGCAGGGCGGCCGCCTCCGTCCCGGCCAACATTGCCGAAGGATACGGCAGGGAAAACGTAGGCTCCTATCAGCAATTCCTCAGGATCGCCCAGGGATCATTAAAAGAACTGGAGACGCATCTGTTGATCGCACAACGTGTAGGCATCGCATCGCGCGATGGAATCGATCCTTTGCTGACGCGCAGCGAAAGCGTCGGAAAATTGCTGCGGCTTCTCATCAGAAGGCTCTCGAACGACTAATCCTACTGCCCTACTGCCCTACTGCCCTACTGCCCTCGGCTTCCTCGCCACCAGATACGCATCCACCGGACGGGCATTGGCCGGCAGCACCTTCACCTTGCTCATGACCTTTGCAAGCGCGTAGGCGATTATGATGCTGGCGTGCCAGCTCCAGCGATGGGCGACGTAGCGCTCGTTCGGAGCCTTGTCGGTCCGCACCGGCAGGAGCCGATGCAGCCAGTAGATGACGCCCTGATGCGGCGAAGGATCGAGCGTCGTCGCCTCGACCACCTCAAGCCCCAGTTCGCCGGCCAAACCCCTGAACGCCCCCGGATTCCACCACGTGACGTGATGCGGCGGGAGATTGATCGGAAAATTGGGGATTTCGGTCAGCGGCGACGGATGCAGCGGCGCGGCAAGAATCAGCATACCACCCGGCTTGATCAGCCGGGCCATCAGTTCTGCATGGCGGCGCGGGTCGGGCACGTGCTCGATGACGTGGAAAGCGCTCGCCACGTCGTAGAATTCCGGCCGCTTCTCGGCATGCTCCTCCAGCGTCTCGCGGATCACCACGTCGTCCACATCCGGCCCGGCATAGGGGTCGAGGCCGGTGTAGTGGGCATGCGGCAGGTGATGGCGGAAGACGCCCGGGCCGCAGCCGACATCGACCACCTTGGCACCGGCCGGGATGAAGCCGGCGGAGCGCTTATAGTCGACGCGTGAATGCGTGACGTTGTTCAGCCCCGCATGCACGTCCCATTTCTTGTAGTAGGTCTCGTAGAAATCGCCGTCGCCGACGATGCGGGGCTCGAAGAACACCAGCCCGGTCGGGGATTCGTAGAGCGTCACCCGGTCCACCCCCTTGAACAGCGGCGTAACGTCGACGCCCTGCCCTATGCGCCAGATTTCCTCGATGGTGCGCGCCGAAACGCCGTGAATGCGCCGCAGCGCCGGCTTGCCGGTGATCGGGCAAGGCGGCAGCGGCTTGCCGTCCTGGGCGACAGCTTGGCTCAGCTCGATTTGCGCCATTCATTCGCCTTCCAGGGTTCGCCATGCCGCGTCAGGCCCGACGTTCCCTAACGCTCAAGATGATTTCCCGATCTGGCCTGGACGTGAGATTGCCGAGCGGTCGGGGTCGGGGCCCAGGCGGCAGCGATAGCCGAGTGCGGCTGAGAAGTCCACGCAAGATGACCGCCATCTCGACATTGGCGAATCGGGCGCCGGGGCAGCCGCGCGCGCCCATGCCGAACGGCATGTAGCTGGTGCGCGCCGGCGCCGCCGTGCCCTCCAGCCAGCGCTGCGGCAGAAAATCGTCCGGACGCGGCCAGAGGCTGCGATGCCGGTGCAAGGTCCATGGCGAAATCACGAAGAAGCTGCCTGCCGGTATCTGCTTTTCGCGAAAGGTGACATCCTGCTCAGTCTCGCGCAGGAAGAAACCGATCGGCGGATAGAGCCTCAGCGCCTCCTTCGCCAGGGAATCGGCAACGGCCTCCGGCGGGCTTTCCCGCCATATGCCCTTGCCGTCGGGAGCCTCGCTGACCGCCCGTGCCGCCGCATCCTGCATCGGAATGCGGTTGGCAAGCTCGAAACTCAGCCACGCCAGCGTCGACGCCGTTGTCTCATGACCGGCAAGCAGCATGACAGCGATCTCGTCGAGCAGGGCCTCTCCATCCGTCTCGCCAGGCGTAAACCGGCCCGCCTCGGCCAGCGCCTGCGCGAAGGGTGCGCTTTCCATCGCCTGCCTGCCGGTCACAAGTGGCTTCACAAAGCGCTCGTACATCAGCGTGCGCATCTCCGCGCCGATCCGCTCGATGCCCATTTCCCGGACGATTCGTGCCCGGGCCTGCGGGTCGCGTTTCGCCAGCATCAGCACGAGCGGCGCCGCCTTCTGGTGAAAAGCGAAAAACAGCCGGGAAAAACGCACCGATTCGGCGGCGTCGAAGCGGTTGCCGAGGGTGCATTGCGACACCACGTCGACAGTAAGCCGCGACAACTCCTCAGCGATCGGCACCTTGTGGTCCGGGGCCGACAGCCAGCGGTCGATATACTCGGTGGTGAGCGCTTCCGCGATTCCGGCGACATGCGCGTCCGGCATGGTCGCCAGCGACCGCGAGAAGATGCGCCTTGTCTCCTTGACGGATGCGCCGCCCGGCTGGCCGAAAACTCCGCCGCCGATCAGCGGCCTGAGAAGATCGTGCACGACGACGCTCTTCGGATACTGGCCCTTGCGGTCCAGCATGACCGTCTCGGCGATCTTCGGATCATTGGCCAATGCCAGCTTGCTGTATTGCAGGTCGAAGACCATCAGCCAGCGCTCAAGCGGCTTTCCGGCGACGAAACGCATCGGGTCCGGAAAGAGACGGCCAACCAGCCTGCTGGCGTAGGGAAGCCGGCCCAACGTCCAGAACGGGAGTTTCAGGAAGCGGAGAATGGCAGGCGCTCCTTGACCTCGATGGAATAGGGGCCGGCGATGTCATAGACGACATGCCCCCAGGCGACACGCCGCGTCGATGCCGCGGCAACGAGAACCGCCAGATGGAACAGGTCGACAAAAGGCTGAAGCAGCCCAAGCAGCAATTGCACAATTCTCACCGCGAACGGATCCGGCATATCGATGCGGCGCGCGACCTCGCCAACCAGATATTGCTTCAGGACAGCCAGCGCCGCCAAGCCCGCGCCCGCCCAGACGAAGGCGCCCAGGAACACCATCTGGTACAGAACGGTCGCCCAAATGACGAGCCGCAGGCCGACGCTGACTACGGCCAGCCGCCACAGCCAAGGCCGATAGATGTGGCCGATCCTGTATTGGCGCACGGCAAAGCGCCAGGCCGAGGCCAGGTCCAGCGCGGTGGGCGAAGCGATGAGCAACGCCCCGCGTGTCAGCGTGCGCAGGTTCGCCGCCATCGCATGCTCGGCCAGCGAAAGATCGTCGGACAAGGTATGTTCAAGACTGCCGGCCAGATCCATGCTCATCGCGGCAGCGCGCGATATGCCGACGCTGCCGCCCCACACCACGCTGGTCGAAGCGGAACCGGGCCGTGGCATCAGCGTCAGCGCCCGGTCTATGGCGGTCACCAGATGGGCACCAAGCCTATGCCGCGCCACACGTTGCCAGCGATGGCCGGTGACGAGGTCGGAATGGTCATCGATCAGCGGGGAAACCAGCGCGCTCAGCCACCAGGATTGCGGCAAAATGTCGTTGTCCATCAGGACGATCGCGTCGTCCATGGCGTCGATGCGCGCCAGCGCGGCCTGCTGGTTGCGGCATTTCTGGGCCTGATGGAATGCTTCTCCGGCGACCACTATCTCCACCGGGAAATGCGCCAGCGGCGCCACGGCGGCGGCCCGGCGATAGGCCGGGTCCACCTCTGACTCGACCGAAATGATCAGCCGGCGCGGTTGCAGCGTCTGGGCGTTGAGCGTGGCGATCAGCGCTTCGAGACCTGGGGACGCTCCGGTGACCGGCAGGATGACAGTGGCGGCCGCTTGACGCGCCGAGCGCGGTTTCTGCAAACGTGTCAGCCGCATCACGACGCTCGCCACCGAGATGGCGTTGATCGCGAACCCGACGAAGACCAAGACGTGAATCCACGGGATGGACATGCGCCCCGTCTAAGCGATGAGCGGCCCGAACGGAAGGGAACGGATCAGAATTCGCGCCGCCTTATTCGCTTGAGGAAGACTGTCTGTCGCCGAACACCCCGCGCTGGCTGACCTGGATGCCGGCCGGCCCGAGGATGATCGCGAAGAGCACGGGAAGGAAAAAAAGAATCATCGGCACGGTCAGTTTCGGCGGCAAGGCGGCGGCCTTCTTCTCCGCCTCGTTCATACGGATGTCACGGCTTTCGCTGGCAAGCACGCGCAAGGCATGAGCGACCGGCGTGCCGTAGCGTTCCGCCTGGATCAGCGCCTGGGTGACCGACCTGACCGTCTCGAGGCCGGTACGGCTGGCGAAATTCTCGAATGCCTGGCGCCGCTCCTGGAGATAGGAAAGCTCGGCATTGGTCAGAATCAGTTCCTCGGCGAGTTCGACCGACTGTGCTCCGACCTCGTCGGCGACGCGGCGCATCGCCGCTTCGACCGACATGCCGGATTCCACGCAGATCAGCATCAGGTCCAGCGTATCCGGCCAGGCGCTCTGGATGGACTGCTTGCGTTTGGTGGCGCGGTTGCTGACGTAGAGGACCGGGGCATAAAAGCCGGCGTAGCCCACCACCACCGCGACGAACAACTTGATGAAGGTCGGCTGCTCCGGCAGGCCGCCCAGCAGGAACAGGTATACGAGCGCGACCGCGAGGAAGACGAAGGGCAGGACGAGGCGGAAGAACAGGAATTTTGTCAGCGGGTTCTGGCCCCTGAAACCCGCCACTTTCAACTTGTTGAGCGTATTCTCGTCCACAAGAGCACGCCGCAGGTCCAGCTTGTCGACGATGTTGCGCATGCCCTCGGACTGCTCCTCGCGCAGGCCCTTGCGGCGCCTGTCGGCCTCGGCGGCGAGGCGGGCGCGCTGCTTGGCACGCAACTCGTCGCGCTCCAGCGCGACGCTCTTCATACGCGCCTTGAGAGGGTTGCCGCTTAAGGCGGGCAATATGGTGAAGAAGGTGGCGAATACGGCAATCCCCACCAGAAGCGCCATCAGGAACGATGGATCTGTAAGGGTCTTGGCGACTTGAGCGGTCATAGCGGCCTAGACCTCGAAATTGATCATCTGGCGCATCACGAAGATGCCGATCGACATCCACAGGCCGGAGACGCCAAGAATGATGTTGCCGGTGGTGGTCATGAACAGTGGCATGATGTAGTTCGGGCTGGACAGATAGACGAGCGTCGCCACGATGAACGGCAGGGCGCCGATGATGGCGGCGGACGCTTTGGCTTCCATCGACAATGCCTGGACCTTGGCCTTCATCTTCTTGCGGTCGCGCAGCACGCGGGAAAGATTGCCCAGCGCTTCCGAGAGGTTGCCACCGGCCTGGCTCTGGATCTGAATGACGATCCCGAAGAAGCCGGCTTCCGGGCAGGGCATGCTCTCGGGCATGCGCATCGCTGCGTCCGGAATGGACATGCCGATCTGTTGGGATTCGACGATGCGGCGGAACTCGCTCTTGACCGGCTCCGGCGCATCGCTGGCGATCAGGCGGATGCCGTCGTTCAGCGGCAGGCCGGACTTGACGGCGCGCACCATGACATCGAGCGCATTGGGGAATTCGTTGAGGAACGCCTTTACGCGGCGAGCCCTGGCAAAGGAAACGAACCAGCGGGGCAGGCCGAGCCCGCCTGCAACCAGAACGCCGGGAAGGATCAGCAACGGCGCACCCGCCAGAAAGGCACCCGCCGTGAGCACCAGGCCACAGAGAGCGGAGTACAGATAGAACCGTTCGACCGACAGGGTCAGGCCTGCCTGCTTGAGCTGGATGCGCAGCGGCGGCTTCTTGACATTGTGGTCGAGCGTTCTCTGCTTGGCGTCGAGATCCCTCAGCGAATCCTGAAGCGATTTGCGGCGCTTGGCGACTTCCACCTGCCGGTCGCGCGACGCCTTGACCATCGCCCGGTCGGTTTCGGCCCGCTTTACCGTGTCCAGCCTCCTGTCGACCGTCTTTTCCGATGCTATGCGGTTGAACAGGAACGCATAGGCTACGGCGCCGGCACTCAGCCCGGCGAGCACGATGAAAGCCAGTATCGTCGTATCGACGCCGAACATGACGGCCCTTTCCGGCTGCTATCGATATTCGGGCTTACGGAGCCCGATCAATCCTTAGTCAGCCCGCTTTTCCATTGCCTCGAGGGCCGCGGCCAATCGCTGCTCCTCGCCGAAATAACGGGCGCGGTCCCAGAAATGCGGGCGGCCGATGCCCGTGGAGACATGTTCGCCGACCAGCTTGCCCGAGGAGTCCTCGCCCTTGATGTTGTAGAGCACCAGATCCTGGGTGATGATGACGTCGCCCTCCATCCCGATCACCTCGGTGATGTGGGTGATGCGGCGCGAGCCGTCGCGCAGGCGCGCGGCCTGGATGATGACATCGATCGAGCCGACGATGATGTCGCGGACCGTCTTCTGCGGCAGCGCATATCCGCCCATGGCGATCATCGCTTCCATGCGGTTCAGGCATTCGCGCGGGCTGTTGGAGTGGATGGTTCCCATCGAGCCGTCGTGACCGGTGTTCATCGCCTGCAAAAGGTCGAAGACTTCCGGTCCGCGCACCTCGCCGACGATGATCCGCTCCGGCCGCATGCGCAGGCAGTTCTTGACCAGGTCGCGCATGGTGATCTCGCCCTCGCCCTCGAGATTGGGCGGACGGGTTTCGAGGCGCACCACATGCGGCTGCTGGAGCTGCAATTCCGCTGAGTCCTCGCAGGTGATGACCCGCTCGTCGCGATCGATATAGTTGGTCAGGCAGTTGAGCAGGGTCGTCTTGCCGGAGCCCGTGCCACCCGAGATCACGATGTTGCAGCGGACGCGGCTGATGATTTTAAGGATCTCCGCGCCATGCGGCGAGATCGCGCCGAACTTGACCAGTTGGTCGAGCTTAAGCTTGTCCTTCTTGAACTTGCGGATGGTGAGGGTCGTGCCGTCGATCGACAGCGGCGGCGCGATGACGTTGACGCGCGAGCCGTCTGGCAGGCGCGCGTCGCAGATGGGCGAGGATTCGTCGACGCGCCGGCCGACCTGGCTGACGATGCGCTGGCAGATGTTGAGAAGCTGCTGGTTGTCGCGGAATCGTATGCCGGTCTGCTCGACCTTGCCGTTGACTTCGATATAGACCTGCTTGGCGCCGTTGACCATGATATCCGCGATGTCGTCGCGGGCGAGCAGCGGCTCGAGCGGCCCGAAGCCGAGCACGTCGTTGCAGATGTCCTCGAGCAGTTCCTCCTGCTCGGCGATCGACATCACGAAATTCTTGATCGCGATGATGTCGTTGACGATGTCGCGGATTTCCTCGCGCGCGCTTTCGGGATCGAGCTTCGCGAGCTGCGACAGGTCGATCGTGTCGATCAGCGCGGAGAAAACCTGGGACTTGGTGTCGTAGTAGGTCTCGCTTTTCTCCCGCTGAACCTTGCGCGGCGCCGCGGGAGGCGGAGTTTCGATCCGCCGGCCAGGAGGAGAAGCCGGGACGGCGGGTCTCGCTTCCGCCTGACGGGGCGGCAACGTCGCCGTATCGCCAGCCGGCGGAGGCGCACCCATCGGCGCGGGAGAGCGGAATTCCGGCTTGCCCCGGCCCCCGTCGTCAGTGCCTCGTCTACCAAACATGCTCTTCTGCCGTTTTGCGCGTCGGAAGGATTACTTTTTCTTCCTCAGCTTGAGTTTTCCGAGGAGGCTGGAGATGCCCGGCCTCGCCTTCGCCTTGATTTCGGCACGGCCGGTCAGCACATGCGCAATCTCGCCGATCGCCTGGACAGTCGGGTGCTTAGCGTCCATTTCGCCCAGCATGCGGCCATTGTTGGCGGCATTGCCGAAAAGCTGCGGGTCGAAGGGGATGACACCGACCGGGGTGATGCCGAGCGGATCGGAGAAGTCGGAGACCGATATCTCGGTGCGCTTGGGCACGCCGGCCTGGTTGATGATCAGCTTCGGCGGCGCATCGTTCGGCCGCGTCCTCTTCAGCATGTCCACGAGGTTCTTGGTATTGCGCAGATTGGCGAGTTCCGGCGTCGCGGTGATGACGATCTCGTCGGCCTGCAGAAGCGTCTGCTTGCTCCATCCCGTCCAGACATGCGGCAGATCCAACACCAGGAGCGGCGCGCTGCGTTGCGCCGTCTCGATGATCTGAGAGAAGGCGTCGGCGTCGAAATCATAGACCCTGTCCAGCGTCGAGGGCGCCGCGAGAAGCGACAGCCGCTCGGCGCACTGCGCGAGCAGGCGGTCGAGATAGACCTCGTCGATGCGTTCCGGCGAAAAAACCGCCTCGGCCATTCCCTGTGCGGGATCCTGGTCGAAATTGATGTTGGCGGTCCCGAAAGCCAGATCGAGATCGGCCACGACGACTTCGGAACTGAACAGGTTCGACATGGCCCACGCGACATTATGGGCGATGGTCGAGGAGCCGACGCCGCCCTTGGCGCCGATGAAAGCGATCGAGCGGCCGATCGGATCGGCTTCGGGATCGACGAAGATGTGGGTGATGACGGCGACGATGTCGGCCAGGGAAACTGGCGCGACCATGTATTCCGAGACACCAGCCTTGATCAGGTCGCGGTAGAGCGCGACGTCGTTGTAGTGGCCGATGACGACAACCTTCGTGCTGGGATCGCAGAGTTCGGCGAGTTCACCAAGGCTTTCCAGCAACTGACGCGGCTCGCTGCGCGATTCCACGATGATCAGGTTGGGCGTCGGCGCGTTCTGGTAGAACTCCAATGCGGTGGCGATGCCGCCCATGTGGATCTTCAGGTGCGCCTTGGCCATGCGCCGGTCCTCGCCGGCGCGCTCGATCGGCACCGCGATGCCGTCCGTCTCGCAGAATGCCTGGATCGAGATGCGCGGCACCGGGCGCAGCGCGTACATGGCGGAAGTGTCGCGATCCGTGGAATGACCCGCGTCGAGGACGGAATCGTAGGCGAGGTTGCTCATATGGATGCCCTCTTGCGGTCCAATCCTTAATAGTCGACTTCGCGTACGGCGCTATCGACCCAGACCGGCGCGTTGCGGTAGGCGTCGATGACGTTGCTGCGGCGCTCGGCATCGATCTCGGACTGCTTGCGCGGGCCGAGCAGGTCGGCGGGGTTCTCGAGCTGGGCGGCGAGGTTGTTCTGATAGGAGCAACCGAAATTCTCATAGTGCTTGTTCTGGCTGGTCTCGGCGATATCTTCCGGCCAGCGCCCGCATTTGTTGGTCTGCGCCTTGATCGCGCTGTAGGTTACCCGGACCGGCGCGGACACGTCCGCGGATGTTGCCTGATAGGAGGAGAGCGCGATGCGGCTGGCGGGAACGCCGTGCTTCTTGGCGAAATGCGCGAAGTCGGCGCCCGCCTGCGCGGCGGCGGCCTGGTTGTAGGAGCCGACCGGCACCAAAATGTTGAGCACGGGCGCGGCGTTGCGGTCGTAGTCGCTGAGGAACCCGCCAAGCGCGGTGCGCTGCATCTTGGTCATGCCGCGTTCGCTGGCGGCGACCGGCAGGTCGATGACCTGCTCCTGCTCGGCGATGACGATCGGATGATTTGTCCGGTAGTCGTCCGGCACGGCGCCGACCGTCACGCTGTCCGTCCTTGCCGCGCAGCCGGCCAGCAAGGCGACCGCAACCGCGGCGGTCAGCGCCAGCATCGGGCTTCTCAGGGCGCCGGGACGTATTGAGCCCGGTCTTGTCTTGTCGGTCTTCTCGATCATGGCCCGTTTCCCGATCATTTGTAGATGAACCCGACCATGCCGTGGTACTGACCGTTGGGTTTGTTGGTCTTCATGGTTCCGTAGACGCGATTGACACGGCCGAGGAACATGCCCGCGCCGTCGCTGGCGGGGTTGAAATTGTCGTCCGGCTTTGAAAGCGCGGTGCGCGCCACCGGCTTGCTCAGATAGGGCGTGATGATGACCACCAGTTCCGACTCGTTGCGCACGAAGTCGCGGCTGCGGAACAGCGTGCCAAGCACCGGGATCTTGGAGAGGCCCGGCACGCCCTGGATCGCCTGGCGCACGTCGTCGCGGACCAGGCCGGCAATCATCATCGAGCCGCCGGAAGGCAATTCGACGGTGGTGTCGGCCAGACGCTTGCGGATCGACAGCATGTTGGTGCCTTCCAGGTTGGTTCGTGGCTCGAAAATGCCACCGAGCAGGCCCGGGCTTTTGCGGGCGGGGCCCGCTTCAAATATCACCGAACCTTCGGTGGTCGGCTCCGAAACCGAGGTTCTCACCTTGAGGCTGATGCGGCCGGGGGAAAGCACGACCGGAATGAATTCCAGCCCGATGCCGTATTCCAGCTTCTCGACCGTGTAGGTGGTCTGGCCGGTCTGGTTGTCGTCCGAGACAGCGCTGCTGCGCCCGGTGACCAGATTGAATTCGCCGCCGACCTTGAATGTCGCCTTTTCGCCGGACACGGCCGTCAGTGTCGGCTCGGCAAGCGTCTTCATGATGCCGGCCTGTTCCATGGCATTGACATAACCGTCGATCACCGAGGTTCCGAACGCCGCGCCCGTCGCCGACAGCGGCTTGCCCAGGCCGAAGGAATTCTCGGCGATGGCGCCCCAGCTTATGCCGTTGGAATCGCCGCCGGCTATGAGGTTTACGCCCAACTGCTTGAACACGGTGCGGCTGACCTCGGCGACGGTCACCTTGAGCGTGACCTGGTCCTCGCCGATGATCTGCAGCAGGTTAACGATCTGGCTGACGCGGCGGGTCGCGTCCGGATTGTCGATGGCGACGCCGCTGTCGCTGGAGCCGCCGGAAGCGGTCTGCGAATACTGTCCGGTCGTCGCTTCACCGCCGCTGACGAAGATGTTTGCGAGATCGGCGGCGCGTTTGGAATCGAGCGGCGTCTCGACGGTGCCCGTCAGAACCACATTGTCGTTCAGCAGTTCGACCGTGACATCGGAGGTGGGGATGAAACGCTTGATGTATTCCTCGAGACCGGTGACGTCGCGCTCGATCTGCAGATCCAGGCTGGCGATCTGCTCGCCATTTGGTCCGAACACGAAGATATTGGTCTCGCCCACGGCCTTGCCGAACAGGTAGATCCGGCGGGCGGTGCGGGTCACGGCATCGGCAACGGCGGGATTGGCGACGAGGATGTCATAGGCGTCGGTCGGCAGGTCGATGACGATCGACTTGTTCAGCCCGAGATTGATGCGCTGGCTGTCGCGCTGGGTCGGTCCCACCGCAACGAGGTTCGAACCGGCGGTGGCAATGCCGGCTCCCGGCAGGCCCGTACCGGCCATCAGGACGGCGCAGGCCGCCGCGACCGAGGTGGCCCTCCGAAGCACCATCATGGGAACACCACGCCCTGCCGCTTTCGCCCTCGGCTCCGTCTTCGAGTTCATTTCCTTGCCCCCACTTCGGAAACTTCGCCGGATTTGATCAGCCGGACGGTTCCGCGCTTGCCGTTGCCCGTGACGAGATAGTCGGCCTCGTTCTCCGGGGCCTGCTGCGCGTCGGCGACCGAGCGCAGTGCCAGCGTCAGCCGGTCGGCCATCTGCTGGGCGACGGTGATGATCTCCGCCTGCTGCTGCGTGAGTTCGAGCGTCGCGGTTTCGCCGACCTTGACCTTCTTGCCCTCCTCGTCCTCCTGGATGGTCTGGTCGATCGCCAGAACCTTGATGTTCTGCAAGATCGTTTCGGTGATGAAGCCCGTGGCCGATCCGGCATCCGCCCGGCGCGTCATGATCACGTCGACAAAATCGTTCGGCAGAATGAAGCCGCCCGCCGAAGTATCAGCGGAGATCTGCGTTGCGATGGCCCGGTAACCCGACGGGAGAATGGACGACATGAAGCTTTGACCCTCGCCCACCAGCTTGGATCGCCGCAGCGGCTCGCCGGCATAGATCGGCACGCGGGCAATGGCCGTCTTGAGTTCGTCCAGCGCGTTCGGCTCGGCCGCACGGGTGATGAAGTTGTCGTTTATCCCTTCTGACGGCCATTCCTGCCAGGACAACTGGTCACCGACACCCGCGCCCATAGGCACGTCGCCGGAGACGACCAGAACCTCACCCAGCGCGACCGCCGGCTGGGACGGTCCCTGCTCGACGACGATCTGCGCCGGCGGTGGCGCGGTCATGTTCTTGGCAACGTATCCCGCACCACCCGCCGCGGCCACAGCCACGCCCAGAATGATCACCCGCGATGCCATCCGTCGAACCCCGCACTTGGCAACTCTTCAAGCCAAGCGGAACTTGCAGCGGCAATCGTCAAATTACGGTTAACGGTCTGCAAACGTTTATGATTAATTTTACGTTTCAATTAAATGCCGGACAACGAAACGCACAAACGCAAATAGCGGCCCTGGGGCCGCCAGTGTCATCCGCCAATACTGCGCAAGTGCAGTATCAATTGCCGGCGAGTTGCCCAAAAGCCCATTGCATCAGGGGCGAGGCGGGGTAGGTCAGCAGGCCGCCGGCTCCAAGCGCGATGCCGTAGGGAATACCTTTCTGGGCTTCCGTGAAATTCCTGAGGAAGAGGTTGTGGCCCGCATATACCGAAAGGGCGGAACCGCGGAAGCTGAGGATGGCCAAGGTCAGCAACCCTCCGAGGAATGCGGAGATCACCAGGTACTGAACGAGCTGGATGCTCATGCCCATATAGAGGGCTGTCGCGGCAAGCAGTTTGGCGTCGCCGCCGCCCATGCCGCCCAGGGCAAAGAGGGAAAAGGTAACCAGCAGAACGGTGAAGAACGCCGCGAAATGCCAGGCGAAGGCCGTCCACTCCATGCCGGTCAGGGGAGCGGCAACCGTAAACGTCACGACGAGAATGATTGCCACCCTGTTGGCGATGGTCATCGACAGCATGTCCGAGATGGCGGCGAAGGCCATGCAAAACGGAAATACCACGAATATCAAGGCTTCAAGCATGGCTCTCGTGACCTCAGCCTTCAGGTTCAGGTCTAAGGGTGACTTAATGCAAATTGGCGGAACTGCGTGAACAAGGTGCGGCTCCGTGTCGACGGCAAAGGCCGCCCCAAGCGGAGCGGCCCTCGCTGTAATACAACAACGCCGTCAAGCAAGCTTCGAGGAGCTTAGTTCGCGTCCTTCAGTTCATTGGAAATCTGCATGAACTTGTTGTTCAGGGTGTTGCCGAGGGTGCCCGCGCCAACGATGATGGCCAGAGCGATGAGGGCGGCGATCAGACCGTATTCGATGGCGGTCGCGCCGGATTCGTCCTTCACAAAGCGGGAAAAAAGCTTCGACATTTTGAGATCCTTCACTCCACGTGTTTTACAGCACTTCCGTCAACTTTTCTGGTGGTTGATCGGATGGCTGCAATCTATGGAGAAGCTCTTTCAATGCGCTTAATAAACAGCCTTACCGAATTGTTTCGCTGGCTCGTCGACCCGCGTGGTTAACCATGGGCTAAATAAAGAATTGTCATAAAATGATAAATCAGCGCGTTTGTGCAAACATTTCAAGCATACCGCCGCTGCCGACTGAGAACATTGAAACGTCGTCCCCTTGACGTCATTGCGGAGCTTAACGCTCCGTTCACCAATATCGTTCATTTTCGGTTGAGAACCTGTGCCGCCCGGAGAACGCAATGGCCGTCACCAAGAATTGCCTGCAGATGCTCGGCCTGCTGGGAGCACTCGCCATCGGCGCTGTCCTGCCGGCGAAAGCCGATGACGGCATTCAGGTGGTGATGAATCAGGCCAAGATCGTCAAGCTGGCGCGTGCCGCGGACACCATCGTGGTCGGCAATCCCAACATCGCCGACGCGGCGGTGCAGGATTCGACCACCATCGTGCTGACGGGCAAGGGATTCGGCGTGACCAACCTTGTCGTGCTCGATGCCGAGGGCACGCCGATCGTCGACGAGCAGATCACTGTGGCACGGCAGACGGCATCGTCCCTGCGCATATACCGGCGCGCGGACATACAGACGCTGTCCTGCACGCCGTTCTGCGAGAGCTCTTACAAATCCGATGCCGAACGCACGTCCGAGGCAGAGACAAGCGCCGCGCAATAAGGGGGGCCGGGCGTCGATTAAGTGCCTCGCCCGCTACTGCCTTTCTTGAAATGGAAAATACGGCCTCGCCGGAGGTTACGCGGCCGTAAATCTATCCGGAGCGATTTTAGCGATCGGCAAAACGGGACCGCAATGGTTTCGCTCTAAAGTCTCCGGCAATGAAGAATCGTATGGGCAACAAAGCGATGAGCGCCGCTCCGCAGACCGACGACGTCCGCGACAAGAGGATTTTCGCGGGGCTGTTCCGGCGGTTCTTGGTGGATGCGCGGGGCGCAACCGCGGTCGAATTCGCCATGCTCGCGCTTCCCTTCTCAGTGATGCTTTTCGTCATTCTTGAAAGCTGCATTTCGTTCGCCGGATCTCAGGTTCTCGCCAATGCAGCGGACGACGTTGCCCGGCAATTGCGAACGGGCCAGATCAGAACCATAGACGAGACGACCCTCAAGCAGAAAGTCTGCGATCAGATCGCAATCATCGTCGCCAACAATTGCCCTGGCCTATACGTGGACTTACGCAATTTCACCACCTTCGCCAGCGCGCAAACGGTCAAGAAGTACATGCTATCCGAAGACCTTAACAAGAACGATTTTAAGGTCGAACTGGGCGGTCCGCAGACAATAAACATGCTTCGTCTATACTATAAATGGCCGCTGATTACCGACAACATCAGCGAGCTCCTTCAGAACGGCAAAGAAGGAAAAACCGTGCATTTCGCCGCTGTCATCTGGAAGAACGAGCCTTTCAACAACTAGATTCGGCAAGGCTCCTCGCTGGGAAGATGGAAAAACAGGCAATGGCGATGAAAATGGGCGACATACGCCGGCCAGCACTGAGTATGTTCCGCGCATTCAAAAGGCTGCTGGAGGACAGACGTGGTGTCGGCGCCGTTGAATTCGCGATGATCGCGCCGATCATGTTCATAATGTATTTCGTAACGATCGAAGCGTCGCAGGCGATCACCACCAACAAGAAGGTCGGGCGTATCGCAAGCATGGTCGCCGACCTGGTCACCCAGCAGCAGGACACGGTCACAGCCGTCGAGGCCGATGCGATCATGCAGATCGGCCAGTCGATCATCCAGCCCTATTCGCGCAGCCAGCCGACCATCAGCATAACGGCGATCGAGATCACGCCTGCCAATCCGGCTTCCCAGGTAAGGGTTGCGTGGTCGCGCAGGCAGGCCGGCTCGGGCACAGGATGTCCGCCGCTGCCGGCCCTGCCGCAGGCGGGCTCGCCGGCAACCGTCCCTACAGCGTTGAACATCCCCGGCACATTTCTGATCCGGGTGGAAACCGATCTGTGCTACAAGCCGATGATCTTCTGGAATGACAGCCAGGAGAACGCGCTGGGCTTCGCCGCGGCATTCAACGACTTTCCGATGCACGAGACTTATTACAATCGCCCGCGCATGGGTACGACGATCGTCTGCACCGGCTGCTGACTTCCAGGCGCAGCCTGCAGAAACGGACCGCGTTACAACACCATAGCAGCCGTTTCAGTATCCTGCCTGCCTGTCCACCAGCTCGCGCAACGGCTCGCCACGGTCATGCGCATCCATCTGCGCAAGCATTGGCGGCACGAGGAAATTCGGGTCCGAGGTGGCCGCCGCGTGCGGCGTCACGAACACTTTGGGATGCGTCCAGAGCGGGCTGGTCTTCGGCAGCGGCTCAACCTCGAACACGTCGAGGCTGGCTTCCTTCAAGGTCCCGTCCTCCAGTGCCCGCAGGATGTCGTCGTCCTTCTGCAGCCTGCCTCGCCCGGCATTGATCAGCACAGCGCCGCCCAGGCCGTTGCGCCTGCGCAGTTCCTTCAAGAGGCTGTAGTCGACGATACCTCTGGTCGCAGCGGTCAGAGGCAGCAGAACGACCAGTATGTCCGTAGCGTTGAGGAACGGCCGCAGCCCGGCATCGCCGGCGAACGTGACGACGCCGTCCACGGGACGCTCCGACCGGCTCCAACCGTTGACGCGGAATCCGAGACCGAGAAGCGCGCGGGCGGCGGCGCGACCAAGATTGCCCAGCCCCATGATGCCGACCGAAATATCGTTGGCAGTCCGCTGCGGTGGTTCACGCCAGATCTTCTTCTTCTGCTGCGCCTGATACAGCATGCCGAAGCGATGATGGTCGAGCACGCGCCAGACGACATATTCCGTCATGTGCTGCGCCAGGTTCTCATCGACGACGCGGACGATCGGAACGTCGGGGACCGTGCGATCGGCAAGAATATGGTCGACGCCGGCGCCGATCGAAAAGACAGCCTTCAGATTGGGAAGGTTGGAGAGGATGTTCGCCGGCTGCTTCCACACGACGGCGTAGGTGATCGAGGGATCGGCCGGTCCGTCAGGCTCCAGCACGACGTCCCGGTTCGCCGACAACAGTTCGTGCCAGCGCTGCGGGTTGAACCCCGTCACCGAGAGCAGCACCTTGCCCTTTTCCATTCGGTCATTCCTCCTGCCGGACCCGATTAGTATCCAACAGGGATATCGCGCAAGAGGCGAAAGTATCCGCCACCACTCATTCGCTGACGGTGCCGGTCGGGGCCGTCTCGATGCGGAAGGCGGCTGAGATCAGCGCGCGGGTATAATCCGTCCGAGGGCGTTCGAATATCTCGGTTGCGGGACCATGCTCGACGATCCGGCCGTTGCGCATGACGATCACCTCATTGGCGAGCGCCCTTATGACCTTCAGATCGTGGCTTATGAACAGGTAGGCGAGGTCGTGCTTGGCCTGGAGCGCACGCAGGAGGTCGACGACCTGCGCCTGCACGCTCATGTCGAGCGCCGATGTCGGCTCGTCCAGCATGACGAAGCGCGGCTTGAGAACCATGGCGCGGGCAATGGCGATGCGCTGGCGCTGGCCGCCGGAGAATTCGTGCGGATAGCGGAAACGAGTTTCCGGGTCGAGGCCGACTTCCTGGAGCACGTCGACCACACGAGTGTCCCTGGCGTCGGCCGTGAGGCCCGGCTCGTGAATGGTCAGTCCCTCCTCGATGATCTCCGACACCGACATTCTGGGACTGAGCGAGCCATAGGGGTCCTGGAAGACGATCTGCAATTCACGTCGCAACGGCCGCATCTCGCGGAAAGAAAGCCGGTTGATGTCTCGCCCCTCGAAACGGATGCCACCTTGCGAGGAAATCATCCGGCAGAGCGCAAGGCCGAGCGTGGTCTTGCCCGATCCGGATTCGCCGACTACGCCCACCGTCTGGCCGGCGCGCACGTCGATGTCGATGCCGTCTACGGCCTTAACGTGATCGACGGTGCGCCGGAAAAACCCCTGCTTGATCGGGAACCAGACTTTTACGCCGTCGCCAGTCATCACGGTCTTGGCGCTGGGGTCCGCGGCCGGCGGACGGCCCTTCGGCTCGGCGGCGAGCAGATGGCGGGTATATTCGTGCTGCGGGTTGGTGAAGATATCCCCGGTCGGGCCGGTCTCGACGATCTTGCCCTTGGTCATCACGCAGACCCGGTCGGCAATCTTGCGGACGATACCCAGATCATGGGTGATGAACAGCATCGACATGCCGTTCTTCTGCTTCAGCCCGGCCAACAGTTCGAGAATCTGCGCCTGCACGGTGACGTCCAGCGCCGTCGTCGGCTCGTCGGCGATCAGCAGTTGCGGCTCGTTGGCCAGCGCCATGGCGATCATCACGCGCTGGCGCTGGCCGCCCGACAATTGATGCGGATAGGCGCCGAGGCGCTTTTCCGGATCACGAATGCCCACCTCGCGCAGCAGGGCCAGCGTGCGCTCCCGCGCCTGGCGATCGCGCATTCCCTGGTGCAGCGACAATATCTCGACGATCTGCTGCTCGATCGTATGCAGCGGATTGAGCGAGGTCATCGGCTCCTGGAAGATCATGGTGATCTTGTTGCCGCGCACCTTGCGCAACCCGTCCTCGTCCTTGGCCAGCAGGTCTTCGCCGTTGAACAGGATCTGACCGGAGGGGTGGCTGGCCGGCGGATAGGGCAGGAGCTTCAGGACCGACAGGGCCGTGACGGACTTTCCCGATCCGGATTCGCCCACCAGCGCCACCGTCTCGCCCTTGGCGATGTCGAAGGAGATGTGGTCGACCGCGGTGGAGGTCCGACCGCCCTGGGTGAACGCCACGGACAGGTCGCGCACGGAAAGCAAAGGCGCGCCGCTCATTTGAAGGTCTTCCGAGGGTCGAAGGCATCGCGCACCGCCTCGCCGACAAAGATCAGCAGCGACAGCATGATCGAGATCACGAAGAAACCGGAGAGGCCGAGCCATGGCGCATTCAGATTGCGCTGTCCCTGGCGCAACAGTTCACCGAGAGATGCCGAGCCCGGCGGAAGGCCGAAGCCCAGGAAATCCAGCGAGGTCAGAGTGGTGATCGAGCCGTTGAGGATGAAGGGCAGGAAGGTCAGCGTCGCCACCATGGCGTTGGGCAGCAGGTGCCGGAAGATGATCGTCCGGTTCGGCACGCCAAGCGCGCGCGCCGCATTCACATATTCGAAGTTGCGGGCGCGCAAAAACTCGGCGCGTACCACGCCGACGAAGGCCGTCCACGAGAACAAGAGCATCAGGCCGAGCAGGATGAAGAAGCCCGGCGGCAGGATCGCCGAGATGATCAGCAGCAGGTAAAGCACTGGGATTGCCGACCATATCTCAATGACGCGCTGCAGGATGAGATCCAGCCAGCCGCCGTAATAACCCTGGACCGCGCCACCGGAGACGCCGACGATCGCCGCTCCCGCCGTCAGCAGCAGTCCGAACAGCACCGAGATGCGGAAGCCATAGATGACACGCGAAAGGACGTCGCGCGCCTGGTCGTCTGTGCCCAGCCAGTTCCAGTTGCCGATCGTGCAGTTCTCGTCGTCGACGCCTTGCGGATAGCGCGAGCAGCGCTCCTCCTTCGAGTAAAGCCAGGATGGCTTGGCGGGCGCTGCCTCCGGTATCTCGTTGTTGACCGTCCGGTAGGAGTAACGGATCGGCGGCCATATCATCCAGCCATTGGCCTTGATCTCGTCCTGGATGACCGGGTCGCGGTAATCCGTGACCGCCAGGAAGCCGCCGAACATCTCCTCCGGATAATCGACCGCGACCGGGAACAGTATCTCACCCTTGTAGGAGATCATCACTGGACGGTCGTTGGCGATCAGTTCAGCGAATAGCGACAACACGAACAGGACGAGGAATATCCAGAGCGACCAGTAGCCGCGCCGGTTGGCCTTGAAATTCTGCCAGCGGCGCTGGTTCAGCGGTGATACCCATGGCCGCTTGGTGCGCGCAACCGGCACAGTTTCGGCAGGGGCGAGAGCGTCCACCATCAGACGTCCCTCGTCTCGAAGTCGATGCGCGGATCGATCCAGGTGTAGGTGAGGTCGGAGATCAGCGAGACGATGAGGCCGATCAGCGAGAAGATGTAGAGGTTTGCGAACACCACCGGATAGTCGCGGTCGAGCACGGATCGGAAGCCGAGTTGTCCGAGGCCGTCCAGCGAAAAGATGTTCTCGATCAGCAGCGAACCGGTAAAGAAGGCGGAGATGAAGGCACCGGGAAAACCGGCGATGACGATCAGCATGGCGTTGCGGAAAACGTGGCCGTAGAGCACGCGCCGCTCCGACAGGCCTTTCGCCCGCGCCGTCACCACATATTGCTTGCGGATCTCATCGAGGAAGGAATTCTTGGTGAGCAGCGTGGTGGTCGCGAAGGCCGACAGCACCATGGCAATCAGCGGCAGCGTTATGTGCCAGAAATAGTCGAGGATTCTCGCCGGCCAGGACAGTTGCTCCCAATTGTCCGAGGTCAGCCCGCGCAATGGGAACCAGTCGAAGAACGAGCCTCCGGCGAACAGCACCATCAGCAGGATGGCAAAGAGGAAGCCGGGAATCGCATAGCCGATGATAACGATGCCGCTCGTCCACATGTCGAAGGTAGAGCCGTCACGCACCGCCTTGCTGATCCCAAGCGGAATGGAGATCAGGTAGGACAGAAGCGTGATCCACAGGCCGAGCGAGATCGATACCGGCATCTTCTCGATGATCAGGTCGAGCACCGAAATGTCGCGGAAATAACTCTCGCCGAAGTCGAAGCGGGCATAGTTCCACAGCATCATGCCGAAGCGCTCGAGCGGCGGCTTGTCGAAGCCGAACTGCTTTTCCAGCTTGGCGATGAATTCGGGATCGAGGCCCTGCGCGCCGCGGTATTTCGACGTGGCCTCGCCACCGGCGTCGAAATTGCCGGCGCCGCTGAGATCGCCTCCCCCGCCTCCGGAGATACGGTCCATGGAATCGCCGCCCTGCCCCGTCAGCCGGGCGATGACCTGCTCGACAGGCCCACCGGGCGCGAACTGGATCACCAGGAAGGAAATAGCCATGATGCCGAACAGCGTCGGCACCATCAGCAGGATGCGTCGGAGGATATAGGCGCCCATCCGTCAGATCCGCCTTTTCCGCGCGCAGGGCGTCGCGCCGCCCCTAGGCAAGCAGCACCTAACGCGCAACGCTACGACAAAAATGTCAGGCTTTCCCAATTGCCGCCGCCTTGTCCTCGTCGTACCACCATAGCGCCTCGACCGGGAATCCGTAGTCCGGCTTCGGCTCCTTGAAGCCGAACATGTCCCAGAACGCCGCGCGGTGATTCGCCGAATACCAGTTTGGAATCCAGTCCTGCCGCGCGCGCAAGACCCGATCCAGCGCCCGCATGGCGACGATCAGACTTTTGCGGTCCGCAGCCTTGCCGACCGCCGCAATAAGCGCGTCGACGGCGGGGTCGGCGGTGCCTGGAAGGTTGCGCGACGAAGGGACATTGGCGGCGCGCGAATGGAAGATCGTCTCCATGTCGTCCATGGTCGGCGTCGCGTTGAACGACAAGGCCATCATCACCATGTCGAAATCGAAATCCGACTGCCGCGCCTGGAACTGCGCCGTGTCGACGATGCGGATCGAGGCGTCGATGCCGATGGCCCGCATGTTCTCGACCCAGGGCGCGAGGATGCGTGTGAGCGAATCGTCGTCGTCGAGGAGTTCAACCGCCAGCGTCTCACCCTTGTCGTCGACCAAAAGCGAGCCGGAGCGTTTCCAACCGGCCTCCGCGAGCAATCGGGACGCCGCTCCCAGCAGCTTGCGGTCACGGCCCGATGCGTTCGACACCGGCTGGATGACCGCCTCGCCGAACACCTCCGGCTGCAGCTTGTCGCGCAGCGGTTCGAGCAGCGCCAGTTCCTCCGGGGACGGCATGCCCTCGGCCATGTAGTCAGAGCGCTGGAAGCAGGATTGCGAGCGCTCGTAGAGGTCGTAGAAGAGGTTGCGCTTCGTCCATTCGAAGTCGAAGCACATGCCGATGGCGCGGCGCACACGCACGTCCTGGAATCGTGGGCGCCGCAAATTGATCGCCATCGCCTGCATGGACGGTCGCTTCTCGCTGGGAAATTCGCGCTTGACCACCTTGCCCTGCGCGATTGCGGGGAAATCATACGCCGTCGCCCAGGTGCGCGAGGTGAATTCCTGGCGGTAGCGGACGTCGCCTTTCTTCAACGCCTCGAATGAAACCTGCCGGTCCCTGTAGAACTCGATGCGCAGCCGGTCGAAATTGTAGACGCCGCGATTGACCGCGAGGTCCTTGCCCCAATAGTCCGGCACACGCTCATATTCGATCGTCTGACCGGCGACGACGCGGCCCACCTTGTAAGGCCCGGAGCCGAGCGGCGCCTTCAGGCCGGCGCTGTCGAACTTGTTCTGAGTGAAATAAGCCTTCGACAGGATCGGGAAGGTCACCACGTTGAGCACGGTTCGCTCGGAGTGTTTGCCCGAGAAGGTCAGCCGCAGCCTGCGCGCGTCGAGGGCGACCGCGTCGGTCATCTCCGTCAGCGTCAGCAACAGGTCGGGATGTCCGTCCTGCTTGTACAGCCTGAAGGTGAAGGCGGCATCCTCGGCCGTGATCGGCGAGCCGTCATGGAAGCGCGCTTCCGGCCGCAACGAGAATTCGAAGCTGTTTCGGTCCCCGGAGATCGTGACGCTCTCGGCCAGCAATCCGTAGACGGCGTCCGGTTCGTCGAGCGCCGTCGTCGATTTGTTGGTCATCAGCGAATCGTAACACATCTCCATACGCGGTGGCGCATCGCCGCGCGCAACGAAGCTGTTCAGCGTGTTGAAGGTCTGGACGTTCTGGTTGTAGACCCAGTTGGGCGGCTGGAAGTTGAACGTGCCGCCCTTCTGCGCATTCGGATTGACGTAGTCGAAGTGCTTGAAATCCGCGGGATATTTGAGATCGCCAAAGGCCGACAGCCCATACAGCGGGGTGCCCGTCGGGCTGGCCGCGAAGACAGCCTTCGGCAGCAGGGGCACCGCGAGCGCTGCCCCCGCGCCGGCGAGGAACTCCCGGCGGGAAGCGCGCATCAGTTCACGCCCTTGTATTTCGCCGCCAGCGCCTTTTCCTTGTCGGGGTCGATCCACCAGGATTCCGAGTCAAAACCAGCATATGACGGCTGCTTTTCCGGAATACCGAATTTGTTCCAGTATCCGACCCGTGCAACTGGAAGATTCCACTGGAGAACGGAATAGTAGTTCCACAAAAGAACGCGATCGAGCGCATGTGTGGCAGCAATCAGATCGGCTCTGTCCGACGCGAAAATTACCCTGTCGATCAACGCATCCACAATTGGATCCTTGATGCCCAGATAGTTGCGCGAATCGGGACGGTCCGCAGCCGCAGAACTCCAGAAGTCCCGCTGCTCGTTCCCGGGAGACAGCGATTGAGCGGAACCAATCAACGCAAGAGCATCGTAATCGAATGACCTCACTCGGCTGATGTATTGACTGGTGTCGACAACGCGCAGCGATGCATCGATGCCAAGCCGCCGCAGGTTCTCGATAAATGGATTGGTCGTCCTCTCATCGTTTGGATCGTCCCCTAGGAATTCGATCTTGAACTGCTTGCCGGTCTTTTCGTTCACGAGTTTGCCGTTGCGATTGATCCATCCAGCCTCCTTGAACAACTCGAATGCATGCTTCAGATTTTCGCGTGTGGATTGCTGCGTATAGACTGGCAGCTTGAACTCCTGGGTAAAAAGTTCTGGCGGCAATTTGTCCCTGTAAGCCTCGAGAATCTCGAGTTCCTTGCCCTGCGGTATCCCACTTGAGGCGAGTTCTCCACCTTCAAAATAGCTGCTGGTCCGCTTGTAGGAATTGTAGAACACGGTCCTGTTCATGCTTTCAAAATCAAAGGCCCAGGTGAGAGCCTCGCGCACACGGCGATCCTTGAATTGCTCTCTACGATTGTTCAGAGCATAAAACTGTGCGGGCTTGGGCGACGTAGAAGCAAACTCCTTCTTGATAACGTCCCCATCCTTGACGGCCGGGAAATTGTAGTCGACTGCCCAGCGCTTCGCACTGTTTTCTGCTCGTATGTCGTCGTAGCCACCTTTTGTGAAGGCAAGCCAAGCAGCATTCTGATCACCGAAGTAGATATATCTCTGGCGATCAAAATTATGGCGCCCGACGTTGGCGCCGATATCCGCCGCCCAGTAGTCTGGAACCCTCGCCCATATGATCTCGGAACCAGGCTTGAAACTTTCGATCCGATAGGGACCAGAGCCGAGCGGTGGCTCTAAGGTTGGCCGTGAAATGTCCCGCTTCTTGCCTTGAGCATCGGTCCCCTCCCACCAGTGTTTCGGCAAAACAGCGAGATCGCCCATAATGTGCGGAAGTTCGCGATTGCCTTTTTGATCGAACCGGAATTCGACTTCATGGTCCGATAACGCGACGGCGTCGACAACATTGGCATAATACTTGTTGTAGAGCGCGTTGACCTCCTTGAGGGTCTTCAGCGACCAAACCACGTCCTCTGCGGTGATCGGCGTGCCGTCATGCCACCTAGCTCGCGGGTTTATCCGATAAGTGGCAGAAGAATAGTCATCAGGATATTTGAATGCCTCCGCTATCATGGGATAGCTGGTACTCGGCTCGTCAATGGACTGAACCATCAACGTGTCATAGAGCAAGCCACCATAGCTACCTATGCCAGCCGCCGGTGTTCCAGAAACGCTGAACGGATTGAAACTGTCAAAGGTGCCGAGCGCCGCCGAATTGATGGTGCCACCTTTCGGCGCATCCGGATTGACGTAGTCGTACCGCTTGAAGTCGTTCCCGTATTTGGACTCTCCGAACAAGGTGGAAGTCCCGCGCCATTCCTGGGCCTGTCCCGCTGTCACTGCCATCAGCAGCGCAGCCAGCGCCGGAACCAGTTTCCCCGCAAACGGCAACACCTTCATCGGCAATCTCCAACTCGTCTTCCGTTCAAATCTAGTCCTCGCGGCACGGATGGAAACCATCGCGCCCCGCATCGAAAGTCTTGATAGCAAAAAAGCCGGGCAGAACCCGGCTTTTTCGTGATTTCGAGAATTACAAATTCGTCATTGAGCAGGTGCGGGCTCCGCCGGCTTCGGCGCGGCCTCGGCGGGCGCGGGGGCAGCACCCTCTGCGGGCTTGGCGGCTCCAGCCGGAGCAGGCGGGGTGCCCTCGGCGGGCTTGGCCGCAGGATCCGCCGGCTTCGCGGCGTCCGCGGGGGCCGATGCATTCTCGGCGGCGGGAGCGGCCGGCGCGGCCGAAGCCTCGGGCAGCGGGGCCGGGCTGTCGGCGGTGGTGCGCAGATAGGCAATCACGTCAGCGCGATCCTGGGCCTTCTTCAGGCCGGCGAAACCCATGGCCGTGCCCTTCACCAGGCCCTTCGGCGAGGTCAGGAAATGGTCGAGATGCTCATAATCCCAAACCACCTTGCCGTCCTGCGAGAACTCCTTCATCCCCGCCGAATAAGCGAAGCCGGCATGCGAGGCGACCGGGCGGTTGATCACACCCCACAGGTTCGGGCCAACCTTGTTGGCGCCGCCGCTGTCGTCCGTGTGGCAGGCGGCGCACTTCTTGAACACAGCGGCGCCCGCCTCCGCGTTGGCTGTAGCCAGCAGCGGCAGGACCGATTCCGGGGCGGCCGCCTCGCCGCCACCAGCGGCCGGCGCTTCCTCGGTAGCCTCAATTATGAAACCGGGCTTTTCCGGCACGGGAGCCGCGAATATCGCATCCGAAATCAGCGAGATCGAAAATACGACGAAGACCGCCCCCAGCAATCCGCCGATCAGCTTGTTGAATTCGAAAGAGTCCATCCGCTCCAGGCTCCTGATCTGCCCCTCTCGGCCGTGCATTTCCGGCACGCGGGCACGATGCCGCGACCGGGAAGCCGCCCGGTCAGGTCGGGCGGAAACTAGGTCTTTTGCTTGGTCGTTGCAACTCCTATAAGGGCGCTCGCCGTGAGACCTTTTGACACTTTGGACAGCCCTTTCGCCCCGCCCCGCAAATCATGACCAATCTCATTCTCATCCCCGCCCGCATGGCCTCGACCCGCCTGCCGGGCAAACCGCTCGCCGACATCGCCGGCACGCCGATGATCGTGCATGTCGCGATGCGCGCCGCCGAAAGCGGGCTCGGCCGCGTCGTGGTGGCGACGGACACGCAAGCCGTGGCGAAATCAGTCCGCGCGCACGGCTTCGAAGCGGTGATGACGCGCGTCGATCACGAATCCGGCTCCGACCGCATTTTCGAGGCGCTGTCGACCCTCGATCCGAACGGCCACGTCGATGTCGTCATCAACGTCCAGGGCGACCTGCCGACCATCGAACCGGCGACAATCGCCGCCGCGCTCTCGCCGTTGGAAGACCCTGCCGTCGACATCGGAACGCTGGGCGTCGAGATCGTTCGCGACGAAGAGCGCACCAATCCGAACGTCGTCAAGATCGTCGGCTCGGCTCAGCCCTCCGCGCGGCTGCGAGCGCTGTATTTCACCCGCGCCACCGCGCCATGGGGCGAGGGGCCGCACTATCACCACATAGGGCTCTACGCCTATCGCCGCGCAGCCCTCGCCCGTTTCGTCTCACTGCCGCCTTCGCCGCTGGAAAAGCGCGAAAAACTGGAACAGTTGCGGGCGCTGGAAGCCGGCATGCGCATCGACGCGGCAATCGTCGGCGCCGTTCCGCTCGGCGTCGACACCCCGCACGACCTCGAACGGGCGCGCGAAGTCCTTAGCCCGAAAGTTTGACAATGGCAGACAAGACCAACCGCATCTCGTTCCAGGGCGAGCCCGGCGCCAATTCCGACACCGCCTGCCGCAATATGTTCCCGGACATGGAGCCGCTGCCCTGCCCTACCTTCGAGGATGCCTTCAGCGCGGTGGAGACCGGCAAGGCCGACCTCGCCATGATCCCCATCGAGAACACGATCGCCGGCCGCGTCGCCGACATCCATCACCTCCTGCCGGAATCGAAGCTGCACATCGTCGGCGAGTATTTTCTACCGATCCATTTCCAGTTGATGGTGCTGCCGGGCGTGTCGCGCAAGGAAATCAAGACGGTCCACAGCCACATCCACGCCCTCGGCCAGTGCCGCAAATACATCCGCAAGAACGGCTGGAAGCCGACGGTCGCCGGCGACACCGCGGGTGCTGCGAAACTCATCGCCCAGATCGGCGACCGCAGCATGGCAGCCCTTGCGCCCAGGCTCGCCGCCGGCCTCTACGGGCTCGACATTCTGGAAGAGAATGTCGAGGACACCGACAGCAATGTGACGCGGTTCGTCGTGCTGACAAAAAGCAAGCAGTGGGTCGAGCGCGCTTCGCCCGACGCGCGCATGATGACGACCTTCATCTTTCGCGTCCGCAACGTGCCGGCCGCGCTCTACAAGGCGATGGGCGGCTTCGCCACCAACGGCGTCAACATGACCAAGCTGGAGAGCTACCAGCTCGGCGCCTTCACCGCGACGCTGTTCTACGCCGACATCGAGGGTCATCCCGACGACGTGAGCGTCAAGAACGCACTCGACGAGCTGCGGTTCTTCTCCAAGGAGATGCGAATCCTCGGCGTCTATCCGCGCAGCGATTCGCGCGAGGAATGGAACGTCGCGGACTGATCCGACCTCCGGAAGAGGTTTCCTCTTCCGGAGGTGCGCCTTCAGCCCAGCGGCTCGTAATCGATCTCCAGAAATTTCTCGACCTCCGGCATCCAGCGGTCGCGCACGAAGGCGACATGGAACGGATGATTGTTGTAGCCGGAATAGGCGGCCTGGCCGGCGAACTCCATCGAGAAGCCGAAGCGAAAATCGTTCTTCGGGCTGACCTGCCGTAACTGCTCGAATTTTTTCACACCGGGTATGTCGGCGAGTTTCTTCGCCTCGTCGAGGAATTCCTGCTCTTCGACCGATCCCGGCTTGTGCCTGAGTGTGAACACGACGGTATGGCGGATCATGCGTTTTTCCTTCTGCGTAGGAACAAGTCTATGGGTTTTCAGCCCAGAAGCGGATGAGGTGGTGGGCGATCGCGCCGGACGGCGGAACGAAGACGCCGCCCTCATGGCTCTTGGCGAGCGCGGCGAGTACCTCGTCGCGCGAAAACCAGCGGCAATCCTCAAGCTCCGCCTCGTCGCGCCGGATGTCCTCGTTCAGCGCCTCGCCGAAGCAGCCGATCATCAGCGAATAGGGGAAAGGCCAGGGCTGGCTGGCGTGGTAGATGACGCGGCCCAGCCGGATGCCGGATTCCTCCAGCGTCTCGCGGCGCACCGCCGCCTCGATCGTCTCGCCGGGTTCGATGAAGCCGGCCAGCGCCGAATACATGCCCGGCGCGAAATGCGCCCCGCGCCCGAGCAGGCATTTTTCCCGCGTCACCGTCAGCATGATGGCGACCGGGTCGGTGCGCGGAAAATGCTCCGCACCGCAATTTGGACAGTGCCGCTTGTAGCCGCCGATACGGACTTCGGTCTTATGGCCGCATCGGCCACAGAACTGGTGGCTGGCGTGCCAGGCGAGCAGGGAAGCGGCCTGCGCCAGCGCGCCGATTTCGGGGGGGCCGAGCAGGCCCTGGGTGTAAACCGAGCGATAGTCGATCGCCTTGATCGTTTCCGGCAGTTGCTCGGGATCGACGCCGGCCGTGGCCGCCAGAACCGGGCCATGCTCGTCGACGCCAAGCAGAATCGCCTCCGCCGCCCCGGCACCGAGGGCCTCCGCCTCGGGCCAAGCGAAATAAGTGTCGAAGCCGCTGCCGTTCAGCTTCAGATACGAACGGCCGCCCCGCACCAGCAGGATGCGCGCGGCCGGATTGGCAAGCGCCACGGGAACGACAGCGTCGCTGCGCTTTTCGGCCTGGCGATCGATAAGATTGCCAGCGAAACCGACGAACTGGCTGGGTTCGCGCTCGGGCGCGTCAAAAAGGCGGAAGGTCATGACTGAAACGGAGTGAATCGAGGGACCTTCACTCTACAGCGCCGCCCTCACCTTGTCGATGAAACTGTACTTGTCGTCCGCCTTGTAGGGCTCGCGCTGGCCGAAACCCCAGACTGGCCCCGGCCAGCCCGGATCACCTTCGGAACGGGCAATGACATGGACATGCAACTGACGCACGATGTTGCCCAGCGCGCCCGAATTAATCTTCGTGCAGCCGGTCGCGCGCTTGAGGCCCTGCGCCACCATGTTGGTCTCGAAGGTCAGCATCGCCTGATCCAGGGGAGTGAGATCGTGCACTTCCTCGATGCCCGGACGCTGGGGAATGAGCAGCAGCCAGGGCCAGCGCCGGTCGTTCATCAAGCGAAGCTCGCACAGGCCGAGCCACATCAACGACACGCTGTCGGCTTCCAGCCGCGCGTCGAGCTCGAATCCGGCCTTGAGGCCAGGCAGCATCGGCGTTTCCTCTTTGGTTTTGGAGAAAGCTAGATGCAGCGCCGCGCGGCTGCAAGCGAATGATTGCCAAGCACACCGGCAAAACATCGCGCGACATTGCCGGTCGATCCCTGCCCCCAGCTTCCGACCGCGACCGGGGCATGTCGACATTAATTTTCGTCCCGGTGCTTAACCGGTCATAGATGTCGTGATAGAGGGCTGAAACGTTTCCGTACCATGCTGGCCTGCGGGAGATAAGGAGGATTTCAGAGTGCCGAAGACGAACATGCCTCCGGCGCCCGACGCGAAAGAGGGATTGCTGCTGAACCGCCTCCTTTTCGAGAGGAAAGGGGACGAATTCATCGATGCATTCGCGGCATTGGTTCGCACTGAAGGATGGATCATCGGCGATGAATCGCTGCTTCACCTTCTTCAAGTAGCGCGATCCGTCCGGGCTTCCGCAAACCTGCCATTCCCGCAAACCCATCCATTGGACGACGTAGCCGAAGACCGTTAGACGGGTTGTTGAGGCGACATGCGCCTCGTCCGCCGCGGAGGCTCATTTGCCCCGATCAGAGGCTATCCGAATGCCGGAAGGCCAATGGCAGGTGCTTGAACGAACGGGACGCGAGCCGCGCAGCATGTCGGCCGATTCCAGGCAGGCCATCTCGATCAGATGGGCGAGCATATCGCAGCGCTCCGCCTCCACGATCGTCTTCAGTTCCCGCAGCATCGAATGAACGTGGAGCAGTTTGTCTCGGGTATCGCGGCCAACAGGCGTGTTCACTTTAATACCTTCAACACTTCGGCTTCCATTTTCGGTCCCGAACCTGTGGCGAGGTACGCCGGCCTGCACGATCCGGCGTCATCCCGGCGGATCAAAGCCGACGCAGCAACGCCCCAGGCGTTTTTTGCGCCGCGATGATCGGTGTACGTCTTCGGATAACGCTTGATGACCAAAAAAGCGGTTTCACATTTCATTCGACCAAGTCACATTCGAACGAATACGAATATATTGCGTAATTCTTGCCGATTTTGATCCGCCACAGAAGTTCGCCTCTCTTGCCGAACCGGCGATCAGCCGACTCTATAGGCATGCGATATGTAACATCCCTATCTTTCTTTGGAACAATTGTTGCAATTGCACGAAAGTACAATTTGCTGGACAGTACCTATTTCAATTGCAGCGAATTTTACACCGGCATAGGCAAAAGTTTTTTTTGCATATCGCAAATATTTATAGGCAGTCACGGCAATACGATCCCCGCGATCGGCGTCCACGCGCAGGCCTGTTGCGCGTTCGGTAAATTTGACCACGGTGGATCAGCCACTTCTTAACCATCCACCGACAGACGGATAAGACCTGGCAGCGGGGACTGGTAGACGCTCATCGTTCTTTCGGGCTACAACCTCCGATAGTCAGATGAGCCTGATTCAAGGTTGCATCTGCGTTTCGACCGTCGACGACAATTGCAGGAGGATATCATGGCCACCTTCACCGGCAGCAACAGCGCCGAAGTCTTGCCCGATCTCATCATCGGTCCGGTCCAGGGCATCGGCAACGACTTCGTCGACGCGCTCGGCGGCGACGACATGGCGATCGGCTGGTCGGGCGATGACGTGATCCGCGGCGGGGCCGGCGCGGATGTGATCATCGGTGGCCTGGTCAATGCCGCTGGCATCATAACTCCTTCAGGCATTGACGCGGCGGACTACACGACATCCGTGGACGGCATCACCATCGACCTGTCAGTGACGGTCAGCCTCACTTTGCCGATGCATGGCATCAACCTCCAACTCACCAATGCCTCGCAAGGTTTCGGCGGTGATGCCCAGGGCGACTGGATCAAGGACATTACCAACCTGATCGGCTCCAATACCGGGGGCGACAATCTCTCGGGCACCTCGGGCGCGAACACCTTTAACGGCCAGGGGGGAAACGACATCCTCAACGGCAATGGCGGCAACGACATCCTGCTTGGCGGCGCCGGCGACGACGTGTTGATCGGCGGCAGCGGCGCCGACTCCCTGCAGGGTGGCGCCGGCACGTCGGATACGGCGGACTATTCCGGTTCCGCCTCCCCGGTAACCGTCAACCTCACCTCCGGCACCGGCAGCGACGGCGATGCCCAGGGTGATACGCTTACCGGCATCGAGCGGCTGATCGGATCGGCCGGCAACGACACTCTGATCGGATCGGCCGGCGACAACACGCTCATCGGCGGTGCGGGAGCCGATACTCTCACCGGCAATGGCGGCACAGATACTGTCGACTATTCCGGTTCGTCCGCAGCCGTGAATATCAACCTCGTCGCCGGCACAGGCACGGGAGGCGACGCCCAAGGCGACATGCTGGTAGGTACTACCAACGCCATCGGCTCGGCTTTCGGCGACGTGCTGACCGGCATTGGAACAGGCACGCTCGAAGGCCGTGACGGCAACGACGTGCTCGCCGGTGCGACCACGCTGGACGGCGGGACAGGTAACGACACCTTGCTCGGCGGCGCGGCGGCCGAGATCCTGAACGGCGGGGCCGACAGAGACACTGTGAGCTATGCCGCTTCCTCGGCTGGCGTGACCGTCGATCTCGGTCTGGCGGGGCCGCAGGTTTCGACCGGCGATGCTTCCGGGGACACGCTCACGGGCATCGAAAACCTGAGAGGCTCGATCTTCGCCGACGTGCTGACCGGCGATGCCGGCGACAACATTCTCAACGACGGCGGCGTCGGCGGGTCCGACACGCTGACCGGAGGCGGCGGCAATGACAGCTATTCGGTCTACAATGCCAGCGCGACCATCGTCGAGATTGCGGGCGAAGGCGCCGACCGCGTCAGCGCCGGGGTGAACTTCGTGCTGGCCAGCGGCGTCAGTGCCGAATATCTCAACACCACCTCGCTTCAGGCCACCTATGCGGTCAACCTGACCGGCAACGAGCTTGCGCAACTGGTGCGCGGCAATGACGGCGCCAATGTGCTCGACGGCGCGGGCGGCAACGATGTGCTGTGGGGCATGGGCGGGACGGACACCTTCCGCTTCTCCAGCGCGCTCGGCGCCGGCAATGTCGACCGCATCGGCGACTTCACCGTCGGCGAAGACCTGATCGAACTGGATGATTCGATCTTCTCGGCGCTTGGCCTGGGGACGCTGGACGCCTCGGCGTTCAAGGACAACGCGATTGCGCCGCGCGATGCCGACGACCGGATCTTCTACAATTCGAACACGGGTTCGCTGTTCTACGACGCCGACGGCACAGGCACGGATTTCGCTGCCGTGAAGTTCGCCACGCTCGCTCCCGGCCTCGCCCTCACGGCCGCCGATTTCGTGGTGATCTGAGAAGTATTTTTCGGTCGGCAAACCAGGCGGGCGTTGTTGCAACAATCGTCGGGCCCGACGCTTCTCGGACGAAAACATTTCGGTCGAAAGGCCGAAATGGCGGTCGGTTGTTCCTTTGTGACGGGGAGCGAAGCTGCGCTGAGGCGGCGCTTCCTCAAGGTTCCGGCAGCACCGCATCCCGGACCGGGAGGCGGTCGAGCGGGATGGCGTGATCTCCCTTGCGCATATCCCTTGGCGTCATTCCGAACTGCGCCCGGAAGCAGCGATTGAAGTAGGACACGTCGTTGAAGCCGGACTGCCTTGCGATGTCGCCGATGCCGACGAGGTGGTAGCGAGGGTCCGAGAGCATGGAGACGGCAAGGCCGAGGCGCAGTTCCATCACGATCCGCGAAAAGACGAGGCCGCGTTCCTCCAGAAGCTTGTGCAGATAGCTTTCGGAAACATGGACGCGCGCTGCGAGCGCAGCCGGCCCCAACGAGGGCTCGGCGAAACTGTTCTGGATCTCGGTGAGGATCGAACGCAGGCGAGCGGCACGCAGGCCCCGGTCGCGCGCCCGCTCGGCAGCTTCCGCCGTCGGCTGCAGGCCCATGATGATGAGGTCGAGCAGATGTTCTCCGGTCTTGGCGGCAAGCAGTGGGTCGGAGAAGTCGGCTTCCGAATTGTAGATGGAATCGATGTAGATGCCGAGCAACCGCATGGCGTTGGCGTCTACATTGAGGATCGGCGGCGACGACAGCGCGCGTACGCGCTGCGTGTTCCTCAGCGCCGCGCGCGGCACCACGATGTCGTAGTCGACACCGTTGGAATTGGCGTAGACGTTGCTGATCTTGCCATTGTCGATCAGCGTATAGCTGTTCGGCTGCTGGATGACGTCGACATCGCCCTGGATGAGCCGGTAGGAGCCGGAAAGCGCCACGCAGAGCCCGTAGTCGTCGCGTCCGTCCGAGAGATGGCGGCCAAGCCGGGCCCAGTGGGCAGCGCTGCAATCGCCGCGATTGACCTTCAGCGGACCGAGCGAAAGCGTCTCCAGCCGCCCGTAGAATGGCGTGTTGGTCGAGACGTTGAAGTCGAAAGTGGCGAAGGTGCGCGACAGATGGTCGGTCCACGCATCGAGCCGGTCGGCGGGCGCGTAGGCGCTGGTATCGAATACCAGCGTGCCGCGCGGTATAGGCGGCTTGCTTGCGGCTCGCTCGCGTTTCGGGTTCATCCCGCAACGGCCTCGCAGGCGCCTTCGCCTGCCGCGCGACGGCTACGGACACGGAAGGTCCTCGGGCGTTTCATACGGTCCGTCACGCTCTGCCGGCGCGAATGGCGCCCGGTGCGTCGCCGAAGCGGGCGCGGAAGGCCCGGTTGAAATAAGACAGGTCGTTGAACCCGCAATCGTAGGCGATCTGGCCGATACGCAGATGGTCGTTGCGGTAGTCGCCCAGCAGATCACGCGCCCGCTTCAGCCGCAGTTCCATCACCAGTTTGCTGAACACCAGCCCGCGCTCCTCCAGCAACTGAAACAGGTAGCGTGGCGAGATGTTGATGGCGGCGGCGACCGATTGCGGACAGATCGCCGGATCGCGGAACCGCCTGTTGATCTCGCCGAGCACGGCGCCAAGGCGCGCCGCCTTCAGGCCGCGGTTGCCCGCCTCATGCGCCGCGTCACGAGAGGGCGAAAGGCCGAGTATCGCCAGGTCGAGCAGATGATCCCCGACCTTCCGCGAGATGATGGGATCGGACAGATCCTGCGCCGCCGCGAAGATCGAGGTGACGTAGGCGCGCAGCAGGCGCAGCGGCTGGGAGGCGCTGTCGATGGCGGTCTCGGCGCTCACGTCGCGGCCGCGCTGACTCGTGTCGACGGCGGCGCGCGGGACGACGATCTGGTAGTCGGCGCCGCTGGTGTCGACCATGCATTCGCTCGGTCGGGCCTTGTCGATCAGAACGAACTCGCCCGGCCGGCGCACGATGTCGGCGGCGCCCTGTGTCAGCCGATAGCCTGAATCGATCGACATGCACAGATTGTAGTTGTCGTGGCCGTCCACGAGGTGGTTGACCCGCCGGCTCCAGCGGCCGCCCGAGCAATCGACCCGGTTGATGCGGATCGGGCCGATGTCCATCGACACGACCGCCCCGTAGAACGGCTCGTCATTGTTCGGGAAATAGTCGAACTCCGCCAGCCGGTCCGACATGAAATCGCGCCAGGCGCGAAGCCGGACAGCCGGCGTGGCCGCGGTCACGGCATCGAAAACGACCGCGCCTCGCGGCACCGGCGGCGCGGAAACCGACTGAACTGCAAGTTGGGCCATGGCCAAACTCCCTCTGGCGCGACCTTGAACCTATTCCGGGCGAATTCAAGTCGAATCCGGGCGCAATGCATCCCAATCCAAGAACTGTGCGCGCCAGTCCAAATTCTCCGCACCACAAGCCTGTTGGAACGCATCCCGCTCCAAGACCGTGACCCGCCCTTGCTCCTATCTTCCGCGCCATCGCCCGTTCCTCAACCGGACAGGGCCCAACATAGGAGCAAAGACAATGGCACTGACCATCACTCATATAATGGAAAGCGTGAAGACGGAATTCACGGCGAGCGGCTGGAGCAACGGCACGCAAATGGCGCCTGACGTGCTCGCGCTCAGCAATGGCGGCTTCGTCGTCGCCTACAACAACGGCAGCCTGAGCAACGGCTTCATGATGCTCGACTTCTACGACGCCAACCACAACCTCGTCGCCTCCGCGCAAGGCCCCTATGCGGGCGTGCATACCGACGCGATCGGCGAGCCGTCCCTGATCGAACTTGCCAACGGCAACGTGGCGGTCGTCTGGGACGACAACAATGACGAGCAGCAGGATGCCGGCATCCAGGTCTCGATCTTTTCGCCGGCGGGCAGTCTCATCGTCCAGGAGAAGCACATCTCCTTCGAGAGCGTGAACTATACCGGCGTCGACGTCACCGCGCTCAGCAACGGCAACTTCGTCGTCAGCAGCGGCTATGCCGGCAACTTCAACAACATCAGCTTCAAGATCCTCGACAGCTCGGGCAACGAGGTCAAGGGCTTCACCCAGGTGAACACCAGCGACGACGGCACCCAGAAGGGTTCGCAGGTCACAGCGCTCGACAGCGGCGGCTTCGCGGTAGGCTGGATCACCGACACCGGCAACGGCTTCCCCGATGTCACCGCGCGCGTCTACAACGCCGCCGGCACCGCGCTGAAGACGATCTCGCTCTCCACCAGCGCGACCGACTTCGCGATGGTCGGCCTGAAGGACGGGGGCTTCGCGGTTGTCCTCGACGATATATCCAACACGCAGGACTTCTCGCTGAAGATCGTCAAGGCGGACGGCACGGTGGTCCCGTCGACGTCGACGATCGGCTGGGACCCTGCCAACCACCCCGGCAGCCAGCCGGACATCACCCAGCTCGACAGCGGCCACATCCTGGTGACCTGGACACGCGAATACAGCGCTACCGACAAGGATATCTACGGCGCCCTGTTCGACGCCAACGGCGAACATGTGCAGGTCAACGGCCAGTGGGAGTTCGTCATGGCCAACACCGGCATGGACGAGATCAAGTCGGCGATCGATGGCTTCGCCGACAGCTCGGTGATCACCGCCTGGCAGGACGAGTCCGGGACTTCGATCTCCGCCCGCATCGACGCCTTCGTCAACATCGTCAAGGGTGACAACGCCGCCGACACCTATACCGGCGACGGCCTGCGCGACGAGATCGAAGGCGGCGGCGGCAAGGACACGCTGTCCGGCGCCGGCGGCGACGACTACATCGACGGCGGCTCGGGCAACGACATCCTGAACGGCGGCGGCGGTCACGACACGATCTACGGCGGGCTGGACAACGACATCATCTTCGGCGCGGTGGGCGACGACTCCTCGACCTGGATGGAAGGCGACCAGTTGAGCGGCGAGGACGGCGACGACACCATCCTCGGCTTCTGGGGCGACGACCTGATCGACGGCGGCACCGGCAAGGACACGATCAATGCACAGGACGGCGACGACGTCATCTACATCGAGAAGGGCGACGTGGTCGCCGGCGAAGCGATCGACGGCGGCAACGGCGACGACGTGCTCCACCTCGCCGCCAGCAACGTCAGCTCGATCGTCAGCATCTCGGGTGCCGCGCTGTACAACATCGAGAAGGTCGAACTGGGCGGCGCGTTCAGCGAGCCGACCACCTTCGTGATGGATGCGGACCAGTTCTGGGGCCCGAACGAGACGATGACGATCGACGGGCTGAACAACCAGAAGGACCAGATCATCATCAACATGGGTGCGTCAACCAACGCCAACCTGTTCCTGCTGGACATGCAGCTGTCCGTGTTCCCCGGCAAGGAAGACAGCGTCTACATCGTCGGCGACGGCGACGCCGAGACGATCCGCGGCACGCAATGGGCCGAGACGATCAGCGGCAACGGCGGCGCCGACAAGCTTTATGCCAGCAACGGCGACAAGCTCTATGGCGGCGACGGCGACGACACGCTGTTCGATGCCAACGGCCATGTCGCCTTCGACGGCGGCAAAGATATAGATACCGTCAGCTATGCCTATCACGGAGCGGTAAAGGCCTATCTGGACGGACTGGCGGTGAACAATGGGGACGCCTCGGCAGACAGCTTTGTGTCGATCGAGAATCTGATCGGCTCGGCCAAGGACGACTCTCTCGGCGGCACCTCCGGCGTGAACGTTCTCGACGGCGGGCTGGGCAACGACATTCTCTATGGCGGCGACGGCGGCGACACGCTGATCGGCGGCGAGGGCATCGACACGGCGCATTATTCCGGCGCGGATGCCGGCGTGATCGCCAGCCTGGCGAACCCGGCGATCAACGCCGGATTTGCCAAGGGTGACAGCTACGTCTCGATCGAGAACCTCAGCGGTTCGAAGTATGACGACGCGCTGAACGGTGACAACGCCGTCAACACCATCCGGGGCGGCTACGGCGACGACCGCATCAAGGGCTATGGCGGCAACGACATCCTGTTCGGCGACGCCGGCGCGGACAAGTTCATCTTCAACTCGGCGCTCGACGCCGCGACGAACGTGGACACCGTCGCCGACTTCGATGCGGCCGAGGACACGATCCAGCTCGACGACGCGATCTTCACGGCGCTGAAATCGCTCGGTGTGCTCGATGCGTCCTTCTTCCGGGCCAATGCGACCGGGCTGCCGGCCGATGCCAACGACTACATCGTCTACGAGACCGACACCGGCAAGCTGTTCTACGACGCGGACGGCAACGGCGCGAACTTCGCCGGCGTGCAGTTCGCCACCTTGACAGGCTTGCCCAGCATCACCGCGGCCGATTTCGAGGTGATCTGAATGTAAGCTTCTTGGGATTGTCCATTCGGTCCGAAAGGAAAAGCCAAGCCATTGGAGTCTCGGCTGTCCTCAAGGACCGAATGGACATTCACGGCAATGCGGGTCGACGCCACTGCGCCGAATAGGCTCGCGTCGCCGGCGAAAACGGCTTTCCGGAGCCGAGGCGACGCGAGCCTTTACGGTTTGATCGGACGGCTTATGACCAGGCGGAGCATTCGGCGTGATGGACCGCTTTCGCGGTCGACAACAACCCGAATGCAAGCCCAAGCATAATCCTCGGGGCAGCAGGAAGGGTGAGACGTTGGTGCTTCAAGCGCAGAGGCCCAATGAGCGACAACGCCGGACGGCCTCGCATCGACAAGAAAAACGGCCCCCACCTTGGTAGAGATACGCGCATTGACCACGCGCTGCACGTCAGCGTCGGTAGTCATCTCGGATCGTCCTTGCGATTGTAGCGAAGGTGATTTGAACGATCGGTGAAACTTGCGACGCAACCAGGGCCGAATTCAGAAAGCGGGCTTGATCGGCCGCAACGAATGAATATCGCTGATGTACGAACTGCAATCGAGCGCGGTGACATTGCCAACGATGTCATGGCGAGGTGGATCGCGCTCGCCGCTACGCAATTCATCGCCGATGACGATATCGGAGAGCGACTTCGCGATGAGTTGATCGAAGCGATCGACGATCCGCCTGCGGCGTTCAAGATTCTTGACCGCATCGAAGCCGCGAACACGAAGACATCCAAACCCTAGAAGTCTGCCGAATTGCCCATCGCCCTTGAAGGTTCTCCGGGCTTAGCAGTTCGCAGCGGCTTTGAGGATGCCCGAATGAAGGGCCGAGAACGCAACAGCAATGGCGGCGCTGACGCTTGGCAATGGATCGGCCGTAACATGTTGAAATTCAACGATAAGAAAAAATTGCGTTTTAACGGCCCCTTAAATCGCCGCATTTAGTCTCCACCCGGTTGCCGCTCAGCAAACGGGACACAAGTCGCAGGCAATGGCAAAGGGGAATGGGACACGGATCGAGCCGACCTTCGACGGGCCGTCCCGTGGCAAATCCTCTGCGGATTTTTCGCTCGACGAAGATGACCGCGTCGTGCCTTCGCCGCGCAAGAGGAGCACCTCCAGCCGCACGGTAGCTCCAACCGCGAAAGGCAGCGCCCAAGCAAAGGGCCGCGCCGGACGGCGCGGTTTTGGGCTCGGACGGCTGGTTTACTGGTGCTGCGTTCTCATGCTTTGGTGCGGCATCGGGCTGGCCGGCATGGTCGCCTGGTATGGCGCGCAACTGCCCAGCGTCGCGGACTGGTCGGTTCCCGACCGGCCGCCCAACGTCAAGATCGTTTCGACCGACGGCTCGCTTGTCGCCAATCGGGGCATGACCGGCGGCGAGGCGATCGGCCTGCACGAGATGTCGCCCTATATTCCGCAAGCGGTGATGGCGATCGAGGACCGCCGCTTCTATTCACATTTCGGCATCGACCCGATCGGGCTGGCGCGCGCCATGGCGCAGAACGTCGTTCGTGGCCGCTTCACCCAGGGCGGCTCGACGCTGACCCAGCAGCTCGCGAAAAACCTGTTCCTGAAGCCCGACCGCACGCTGGAGCGCAAGGTGCAGGAGGTCTTGATGGCGCTGTGGCTCGAACACGAGCACAGCAAGGACCAGATCCTCGAAATGTATTTGAACCGGGTCTATTTCGGCTCGGGCGCCTATGGCGTAGAGGCGGCCTCGCGCCGCTACTTCGGAAAATCGGCGCGTGATGTGACGCTTGCCGAAGCGGCACTTCTCGCCGGCCTGCTCAAGGCGCCGTCGAAACTCTCGCCTGCCCGCGATCCGCAGGCTGCCGAGCAGCGCGCGCAGCTTGTGCTCGGCGCCATGCGCGAGGAAGGCATGATCGGCGACAAGGAACTCGTCAACGCCATGAGCACGCCGGCAACCCGCGCCGCCGCGTTCTGGACGGGCTCGGAAAACTATGTCGCTGACCGCATCATGGAAGAACTGCCGACCCTGATCGGCGACGTGCGTTCCGACATCGTCGTCGACACGACCATAGACCTGCCGCTGCAGAAGCGTGCGGAAGACTCGATCCGCCGGCTGGTCGACGAGAACGGCAAGAAACTCAATGTCAGCCAGGGCGCGCTGGTGGCGATCGACGACGCCGGCGCGGTGCGCGCCATGGTCGGCGGCTACGATTATGCCAACAGCCAGTTCGACCGGGCGTCCGAAGCCCGTCGCCAGCCGGGCTCGGCGTTCAAGCCGTTCGTCTACCTTGCCGCGCTCGAACAGGGCAGCCGGCCGGACAGCGTGCGCAACGACGCGCCGATCCGCATCGGCAAATGGACGCCGGAGAACTACAACGGCAAATATTATGGCCGTGTCACGCTGGCGACCGCACTGGCGAAGTCGCTGAACTCGGTCGCTGCTCAGCTTATGATGGAGGTGGGGCCCGGATCGGTGGTGGAGGCCGCCCAGCGCATGGGCATCGAATCCGACCTTTTATCCAATAATTCCATTGCGTTGGGGACGTCCGAGGTGACGCCGCTGGAGCTGACTGCGGCCTATGTGCCTTTCGCCAATGGCGGCTACCGGCCGGACGTGCATTTCGTGCAGCGCGTGACGACCGCCTCCGGCGACGTGCTTTACGAGCACAAGGAAGGCGGTGCGCCGCGCGTCGTCAGCGCCGAGGTGGTCGGCATGATGAATGCCATGATGGCCGAGACGCTGTCGGACGGGACCGCGCGTAAGGCAGCTTTCGGCTGGCCGGCGGCGGGCAAGACCGGTACCAGCCAGAATTCGCGCGACGCCTGGTTCGTCGGTTATACGGCGAAGCTGACTACCGGCGTGTGGTTCGGAAACGATGACGGCAAGCCGATGAAGAAGGTGACGGGAGGGGCGCTGCCGGCGATTGCCTGGCACGAATTCATGGCGGCGGCGCATGAAGGCTTGCCGGTGGCGAAGCTGCCGGGGAGCTGGCAGGCAGCGCCGAACCTCGTCGACCAGAGCGTGCCGGACACCGCGACGCTCGCGGACCCTGCGGCGCAACCTCCTGAAAACGCTGTCGTTTCCGAAAATCCGAAGCCTGTGCAACCGGAGCGGGCCGAGCCTCAAGCCGCCGTGCCGGTGGCCCGCGCCGAGCCGGAGACGGTCGAGCAGGCAGCGCGCATCGAGGCCGAACCGGTCGAGCAGCCGACGGCCTCGATCCCGAGACCGAGGCCCAAGGCGGATGTCGGCGGGCCGGCGCTCAAGAATGACAAGTCGATCCTCGACATCATCCTCGGCAATGGCGGCTGAGCCGTTCCCGCAGGCCCGGAAACGCTTGCGCGGAGCCCTTCCGGAAGGCATCATCCGGCTCCCAACCGAATGAGAGAAGAATGGCAGAGACACTGCATATGGTGTCGCGAGAGCGGCATACCTACAAGAAATGGTTCCGTTCCCGCGACTTCCACTTCGCGGCGGGGTTCAACATGATGCCGGTCAGCGCCGCCGAGATGATCCACATGGCGCGGGCCTTTCCGCTGGCATTCCTGGACCTGGAGGGGGCGCCGACGCTGGTGGCGCTGTTCAGCCTGAAGGTCGGGCACAACCTTTTCGTGGCGCCGGACGGGCGGTGGCTGGCCTCCTATGTGCCGGCGGCGCTGCAGCATTACCCGTTCAGCCTGGGCAAGAAGGCGGATGGCGGCTTTGCCCTTTGTGTCAATGAATCCAGTGGGTTGCTGCGCGACACGGCGGTCGGCGAGGAGGGTTTTGCGTTCTTCGGACCGGACGGAAATCCGTCGCGGGAGACGCAGGAGGCGGTGGATACTCTGTCGAAGGTGCGGCTGGGTCTGCAGACGGTGCGGGCGGCGGGCGCGATGCTTCTGGAGAAGAAGCTGCTGGAGCCCTGGCCGATCACCGCGCAGGAGGAGGCCGGCAACCGCAAGATCGACGGCGTTTTCCGCATTTCCGAGCCGGCGCTGAACGCCGTCGGGGCGGAGGATCTGTTCGCGCTACGCAACAGCGGCGGCTTGGCGGTTGCCTATAGCCAATTGTTTTCCATGGGAAATCTGGCGATGCTGGGGACGCTGACCGGCGCCCGCGAGCGCGCCGCGCGGCAGCGCATGGCGGTGCCCGCCAACAGTTTCATCTCCGAGGACGACGGCAATCTGAAGATTGACTGGGCGACGTTTTTGAAGGACGATTAGGCTGCTTTCGGCGCTCCCGCTCGCCCCGGCAAGTCCGTAATATCACGCGGGATCAACGGCTTGCCCGAAAAATGCAGGGGCGCGGGGCATTTTGCGCTGACGCACCCCCTTCGCGAGCTTGCCGCGCGGCGCCGAAACGCGGGTTTTGCCCTGACGCGGCGGTGACGAAGCGCGTTTTGCGCCGACGCATCCGGCGCGGCACGCCAGGGGCGAAGCAATCGGCGGCAATTCCCTCTTCCGCTCGGCCATGCTGACACTCCGCTGTCAGGAGGGTGCCGTTATGGTCCGCCCGCATCGGAGAGGAGAGTTTCATGCAAGAGTCCGGCTTCGGCGATTTCGATTTCCTGATCGGGGAATGGACGATCCGCAACGAGTTCTTGAAGGGGCGGCTGGCAGGCTCGACGGAATGGGAATTTTTCGACGCCAGCTCGAAAGTGGAAAAGGTGATGCCGGACGGCGACGGCGTGTTCGGGGGCAATCTCGACCAGATGTTCGTTCCGGCGCGGGGTTTTACCGGCATGACGCTGCGGCTCTACAATCCGGAGACGCGGCTGTGGTCGATCTATTGGTCGGACACCAAGAGCCATCGCCTGTTTCCGCCGACGATCGGCCGGTTCGCCAACGGGCGGGGCGAATTCTTCGGCGACGATGTCGAGGGCGGCCGGCCGGTGAAAGTGCGCTTCGACTGGACGGCGGGCGAAAGCCCGGTCTGGGAACAGGCCATGTCGGCCGACGGCGGCGCGACCTGGGAGAAGAATTGGGTGATGCGGTTTGGGAGGAAGTGAAGCGCGCGCACTCTTCCTTCTCCCCTTGTGGGAGAAGGTGGATCGGCCGAAGGCCGAGACGGATGAGGGGTGTTGGAAGGAGCGAGAGATGAGAGGATAGGCTACCCGGCAGTTCGCCCACCAGCCTTGCATTTCTTCCAACACCCCTCATCCGACCTCGGCTTCGCCTCGGCCACCTTCTCCCACAAGGGGAGAAGGGAAGGGCGCGCACCGCTCAGCCCTTGTCCTCCGGATCGGTCTCGCCGCCCACGCCGACCCCAAGACCCATCCCGCCCATCATCATGCCGCCGCCCATGCCACCCCCTCCCCCGCCGCCGCGACCACCGCCTTCACGCTCGCGGCCGCCCCGGCCGCTGGCGCCGGAGGGTCGGGCCGGACCCTGGTTGGGGATGACGACGGTTTTCGGGATCGCTTCGAGGTCGAGCACCTCGCGGATGTAATCGCGCAGCGAGACGACCAGCGCGTGGACCTCGACCGGACGGCCGGCGGCCATGTCGCGCATGGCGCTGGCTGCCAGCTCGACCTGGCTTTCCGTGCCGAACAGCACGATGTCGGACAGGGCGGCCTCCACCGCGTCGCGCACCCGGCGCGCCCGCTCGAACCCGCCGCCCAGCACCTCGGTTCCTTCGGTCTCAGCTGCCGCCCGCTTAAGGTCGCGAAAATGCAGGGGGCTGACGGTGAGCGTGCCGGTGAAGGAGCCGCCCAAAACCTTGTAGGCTGATATCAGCGCCTTCAGCCGCTCGTTGATCTGGCGGTTCTGGCGCTCGCGCCGCTGCTGCAGCGTCATCATCATGACCAGCCGGATGCCCATGCCGATCAGCGTGACCAGGAGCAGCCCGGCGACCGAGGTCAGGATGGCCTGCCAGGAGGAGAAGTCGAAACCGCGCATGAGAACAATCCGGTTGCGCGGGGAGGCTAGCATTGGGAGGGGGTGGGGGCGAGGGTGAGCCACTGATATGCCTAGAAGTCCGGGCGGCCGCTCTCATTACGCTTTGCCACACTCGGGATGTCAGTAAATCAGTCCCTGTTAGGGCATACTCCACCCTGAGATGACTGGACATGCGTTCATCAAAAGGCCCCTCCTATCCTTCTTGACACAAATGGTAGTTGAGGAGACCTTGTACCAAATCATTGAGGTAAAAATGCTTCACCTTGAAGTTGATAAACGAATCGCTGAGAGGCACACGAGCGGAGCGTTGGACGTAAGCGTCCTAGAGGCCTTGCTGCCAAATAGTAAACCACATGACTTCGAATCCTTTCTATTCGACTATAAGGTGTTTTTAGGCCAGGATAAAACGACACCTTCGGTCGTAAAGGGCGAGTCCATTATAAAGGATATTGCCGCGTTCTTCAATTCTATGGGCGGCTATATTCTATCGATATTTGATATCGAAAAGAATGACTTGGATGTTTTCACGTTTCTTTCGGACAATGATAAACTCAATCAACGCATTACGGGTTTCCTTGGAAAGAATATTGGCATACGCACCCTGATCACGTCGGCCGAGATCGAAGGACTGCGTAGGCCTGTGGTTTTGACTTTTATCCCAAAGCGTCCGATCTCCGAAAAACCGAGGCCATTTATAAAAAATAGCACTAACATCGGAGCTCCAGACAAACCAAAGTTTCTTTTCTCGAAGGGCGGATTGTATTGTCGATACGAACATGAGTGCAAACCCGCTAACGAAGATATAGAGCTCCTTAATTTTCTCTATTCAGACCGTCATTGGAAGCCCGATTTCCAAGTGAACGTAAAGGTAGAGAACAATTTACCCCCTCGAGATCCCAACCTCATCCAGTTTGTCGGACGAAAGACATCCTTAGAAGCCCTCTGGAATTGGATCACCGAACCTCGCCGCCCAATCCGCGTCTTAACTGCCGCTGGTGGATTAGGAAAAACTACGGTCGCCTTCGAATTTGCGTCACAGTTGCTGGATCGGCCAGGGGCGGGTTTGGATAAGGTGGTTTGGCTGTCCGGGAAGAAGATCACGTACGCCGCAACACTTGGGAAGCTAGTCCCCACCACTAGGTGCGATTTTGAAAATGTCGACGATCTATTGGATAACTTTTTAATACAGGTAGGGTTTACCGAAGCGGAAATTCGAGACCTTTCGGACAGAGACGAAAGAATTTCCAAGTCGATTGAGGCATTTGCTACACTATCGATACTTCTTGTAATAGATGACGTTGATTCGCTTCCCAAGGAAGAACAGAACGATCTGTTTGCGGTAATTTCTCAGGTCATTAGTGCTGCTAACTATCAAAATGATAATAGTCGAGTTCTTTTTACATCACGACTTGAACTTCTTACCGGTAAAGAACAACGCATTGGACTAAATGGCTTCGATGGAAAAGATTTCGAGGAGTATGTCGATATAAATGTAAGATACTTAATTGAGGATGTGACGCAAGCGAAAGGTGTGAATTCGTCTCGAAATCGCATCCTCGATGCATCCGCCGGCTCTCCGATCTTTATAACATCGATTATTAGGCTTGTCTCTCTGGGACATGACGTTGGCAAAGCGGTTCTGGAATGGCGAGGAAAAAATGGAGAACAGATAAGAGCATTTGCTTTCGAGCGGGAGATTGCTCAGCTATCGGCCTCTCAGAAAGAAATTCTGTATGCGCTGCAATTGCTTTCTCGAGCTAGAATTGAGGAGATAAAAGAAATTTGCGGTATAACGTCCGTGGAGCTTGAGCAGGACCTGTCAACTTTGAAGGAATATCATCTATACTCGACGAAGGGGGATCCCGTCGCGGGTACAATACTTGAGGTACCGGAACCGATTCGGCTTATGTAAGATATCACTCACGCGCAAATAGCTGAAACCCGGCGAAAGAGCATTGAGCGCGCCTGCCTGCAAGCGCGTAGGCACAATGAGGACCCTGCGAGGCGAGTTGCACTAATAGTCTCCCAGACGGTTCGTCATTGGAAATCTGGAAACTACGAAGTCGCTGAGCGGTATCTTGGGGATGAGATCGCAAAGCGCAATCGCACCGGCGAACTCTATTGCCTGCGGGCTCGTACTAGGTTGTCAATCAGGAGTCGGAAACCGAGCGAAATTGAACGGGATTTCGAACTGGCGGAAAAGTATGGATGCAATACGTTCGATCTTCTTAAGTATTGGTATGTTCTGAAAATTCGCTCTGGTGATTGGCGCGGCCTTTATAATTTACATCTAAGGAAAGCTGACGCGGCAGGGAATTTTCCTATATTTAATTGCTGTCATGTATTTTCAGGAATAAGAATCGCGGACAAAACTATGCAAACGGAAAAGGCAATAGCTGAAGGGATTGGCGTTGAAGATGCGTTCAAGTATTACTTTGAAGCCATTAGAAACGCATCTAATTATATTGCGACGGGAAAATCAATGGGATACTTCCACCAGATGCGTCTACTAATGCATGAGGGTGCCGTCGGTGCTGTTAAAGCGCTGCGGTTTCAGAAGCAATCCAATCGGATAGACTTTGAGATTTTTCGCTTTGTGGTCGACGCTCTCGATTATAATTTCGCACCCACCTATTTCGTCAAAATTGGTCTCCGGGCGGCCGAAGATTGGTTGAAAATTCGTCCCAGACGTGATGATTTAAAGGATGTCGCCGATGGCCTGTTACAGATTAAGGCTTACCTCTTGGCGCAGGAGTTCAAACGTACGGCATTGGTTGCCGAATGTGATCGGATATCTTCACAGTTATGATGGTGTGGCAGTTTGAGCTGAATTCGCTCAATCCCCCATCTTCAGCGCCTGAATGAACGCCTCCTGCGGGATATCCACCTCACCGAACTGGCGCATGCGCTTCTTGCCGTTATTCTCCGGCAGCTTGCGCCGATATGCGACGCCGGAGCACTATTATGGTTGGGTAGATGCGTTTGGACAGCCAACCCGGGGAGCCATCTTGTCGGAGCAGCAACCGTTCGATGTAGCCAAGATCGTTCTGAGTGTGGTGACCCGCTTTCCGCGGAATGAGGTCTTTGCACACATGGCGAAGCACCATCCGCATTGCCCACCAGACATTCGGGATCACATCGTGAAAGAGGTCTGCAACCGGGGTTGGGTGCGAACCACACTTGGACAGGCTGTGGGGATCGTCTCGCAGAACCATATACGGCACCGGAGCACCAACTACGAGCGCGCGCTGTCGAACACCCACCACAGTTACTACGCGGAGCTTCGCAAGAAAACTAATCGCAAGGCCACAGAGATCATCAAATCCTGGCCGGCCAAAAAGAGCCAGGAATGACTGTAGAGGTAACCTTTCGCCGTGCAGCTTCAGCCCCGCGCTGGGGCGGGTCCCGCTGCCTCCGGCAGCTCCCGCCCTTTCGAAGCCTGCCGTCGATCCACCGGATCGACGGCTTGCCGCCTCGCTGCGCTCGGCGGCAACCGGCTTCTCAATCCCCCATCTTAAGCGCCTGAATGAACGCCTCCTGCGGGATATCCACTTTTCCGAACTGGCGCATGCGCTTCTTGCCTTCCTTCTGCTTGTCCAGGAGCTTGCGCTTGCGGGTGATGTCGCCGCCGTAGCATTTGGCGGTCACGTCCTTGCGCAGGGCCGAAATCGTCTCGCGGGCAATGATGCGGCCGCCGATGGCCGCTTGGATCGGGATCTTGAACATGTGCTGCGGGATGAGTTCCTTCAGCTTCTCGCACATGACGCGGCCGCGCTTTTCCGCCGCCGTGCGGTGGACCAGCATCGATAGCGCGTCGACCGGCTCGTCATTGACCAGGATCGACATTTTGACCAGGTCGCCCTCGCGGTAGTCGGTGAGGTGGTAGTCGAAGGAGGCATAGCCCTTGGAGATCGACTTCAGCCGGTCGTAGAAGTCGAAGACGACCTCGTTGAGCGGCAGGTCGTAGACCAGCATGGCGCGTTTTCCCACATAGGAGAGGTCGGCCTGGATGCCCCGCCTGTCCTGGCAGAGCTTCAGGATGCCGCCGAGATAGTCGTCGGGGGTCAAAATGGTGGCGCGGATCCACGGCTCCTCGATGGAGGTGATCTTCATGACGTCGGGCATGTCGGCCGGGTTGTGCAGCTCCTTCTGGCTGCCGTCGAGCAGGTTCATGCGGTAGACGACCGAGGGCGCGGTGGCGATGAGGTCGAGGTCGAACTCGCGCTCCAGCCGCTCCTGGATGATTTCGAGGTGCAGCAGCCCGAGGAAGCCGCAGCGGAAACCGAAGCCGAGCGCGGCGGAGGTTTCCATTTCGTAGGAGAAACTGGCGTCGTTGAGGCGCAGCTTGCCGACGGCGGCGCGCAGATCCTCGAAGTCGGCGGCGTCGACCGGAAACAGGCCGCAGAAGACGACCGGCTGCGCCGGCTTGAAGCCGGGCAGCGCTTGTGTCGTCGGGCGGCGGTCCTCGGTGATGGTGTCGCCGACGCGGGTGTCGGCCACTTCCTTGATCGAGGCGGTGATGAAGCCGAACTCGCCGGGGCCGATCTCGTCGGCGTTGAGCATCTTTGGGGTGAAGAAGCCGGTGCGCTCGACCGGGTATTTCGCCCCGGTGCCCATCATGCGGATGGTCTGGCCCTTCTTCAGCACGCCGTCGATGACGCGGACCAGCACGATGACGCCGAGATAGGCGTCGTACCAGCTATCGACCAGCATGGCCTTGAGCGGGGCGGATGCGTCGCCCTCGCGCGGCGGCGGGAGCTGGTGGACGATGGCTTCAAGAACGTCCTCGATGCCGATGCCGGTCTTGGCCGAGATCATGACCGCCTGGCTGGCGTCGATGCCGATGACTTCCTCGACCTGCTCGCGGATGCGCTCGGGCTCGGCGGCGGGCAGGTCGATCTTGTTGAGCACCACCACGATCTCGTGGTTGTTGTCGATCGCCTGGTAGACGTTGGCCAGCGTCTGCGCCTCGACGCCCTGCGAGGCGTCGACGACGAGCAGCGAGCCCTCGCAGGCGGCGAGCGAACGCGACACCTCGTAGGCGAAGTCGACATGGCCGGGCGTGTCGATGAGGTTCAGCACATAGTCCTGGCCGTCCTTGGCCTTGTAGTTCAAGCGGACCGTCTGCGCCTTGATGGTGATGCCGCGCTCGCGCTCGATGTCCATATTGTCGAGCACCTGCTCCTTGCCGGCCATCTCGCGGGCGTCGAGGCCGCCGGTCATCTGGATGAGCCGGTCTGCCAGCGTCGACTTGCCGTGGTCGATATGGGCGACGATGGAGAAGTTGCGGATGTTTTTGAGCGGTGTCGTCATGGCGGCGGCTATACGCATTCGCGCAACAAACGGGAAGCCCGTTTTGCAGGCGCGAAGGCGGCGGGGCAGGGTTTTGGCGGGAAATCGGGGCGGATGGGCGGGGTCGGCGATGCCGGATGGCTGTGCGCCACGGCTGTGCGGGTGCCGACGGAGCAATCCTGGGTTGATCCGGGCGGTGGATTGACCTAGAGTTTTGGCATGACGACGACCGAGGACATCGTCCGGCCGCTCGCGCTCACGGCCCGTCTTCTCATTGCCTGCTGGCCGCACCTGCTGCTCATCGGCTGCCTCGGCATCATCGCGCGCGCCCTGCTGCTCGACCTGGCGGTGAGGATCGGCCTGGAAAACCCGCTCGGCGGCATGATCGTGCTGTCGCTGGTGGTGCTGGCGAAGCTGGTCGTGCTGGTCATGATGTTCGCGGTGCTGAGGCCGCACCTGCCGGCGCTGGAGGCGCTGCGCCGGAGCGCGGCCGGGGCGGAGGCGGACAGAGCCGGGCGGCCGCGCGACCGGATCCTGACGATCACGGCGGCGGCGATCCTGCCGTTCTTCGCCTATTACGCCGCCTGGGGATTTTTGGGCGACACGGTGCGCGAATATTCGCGCCGGGCGCTGGCCGCCGCGCCGCTCGGCGAAGGCGTCGACATCTTCGCGCTGCTGCAATCGCGCGGCGTGCTGCTGTCGATCGCCGCATGCTGGCTGGTGCGGTTCGCCGCCAAGCGCATGAACGCGCGTTCGGCGCATCCCTACTGGCGGCTGCTGATCGTGGCGGCGGACGCGAGCTGGATTTTTATCGGCCTCTATGCGCTCGACATCTGGAAGGACGACCTGATCCGCTGGATCGGCGCCGGCGCGGCGCTGCCGGACTTCAGTCTTGACATGGCGTGGCCGGTGCTCACCGCCCACGCGGCGGAGACTTTCGTGCCGGTGGAGTTCCAGCCGAGGCCGCTCGGCGAGCAGGCGCAGGGCCTGTTCTTCTATGCGCTGCTGCCGCTGATCTGGCTGGTGATGGCGGCGATCATCAACGGCTACGAACTGTCGGCGGCCAGCGCGCCGGCGGCGGCGCCCTCGCGCCATTCGACGTGGCGGAAATGGCTTTCCGACTTCGCCGCGCATTTCCTCGGCGGCTACCGCTCGCGTTATGCGCCGGTGTGGACCTGCCTGAAACTGACGCTCGGCGCCGGGCTGGCGACGCTGATCACCTTCGTCATCGCCTACCGGCTGATCGGCTGGATCGGCGCCTGGCTGTGGCTGCTGGCCACGCGCGCCATCGGCGCGCACGATCTCCAGACCTGGCAGGTTCTCGCCGACGTCATCAGCGTCTTCATCGGCGGTCCGAGCGACCTCGACGGCGGCATTTTGCTCGACGCCATGCGCGTCGCGTTGCTGGCGGCGGTGCTGGAACATGCGGTTGCGAGCCAGCGCGGGGCTGCGGCGCAGGCCGCTACGGCGCGCTGAAGCGCAGGTATCGCGGCAGCGCCGAAGCCATGGTCACCGAGAGCGCGATGTCGTCGGCTGTGGCCGGCACGACGAACGTCGCCGCCATCTCGGCCTTGGCCCCCTTCGCCAGGGCGCCGAAGGTGGGACCGCCGCAGCCGGGCTTGTCGGCGGCCCGCGGATAGGCCCGCCTGACCACCCTGTCCGCGACGAAGGTCGCGTTCCATTGCCGGCCGAGCCCGTCGGTCAGGGCCACCGCGCAGGGCACTTCGGCGAGCGCTGCCGGGTCGTCGGGAACCGCCTCGAATTCGGCGAGCATGATTGTGCGTTCCGGGCTCCCGCCGGCGATGCGCTCCAGGCGGGTCAGCCGCCATTCCGCGCCGGCGTAGCGGACGGGCTGGCCCTGGACGGCCTCTACAGGCGCGCGTTCGTGGCGGGCACGCCATTCGCGCACGCTGCCCCAGGATTCGACCAGCAGCGCCGCCGGCAAGGCTATCGCAAGCGCAGCCAGGCTCAGCCGGTAGCCGCGCCTGCCGCCAGGCGTTACGGCAGCAATGTCCACGGCCGGCCCTCCTCGTTGCGGCGGATGGTGATTTCCGGCTTGATCCTGCCCGGTCCGATCGGCTCGACGGCCACATGGATCTCGTCGTCCAGCGGCTGCAGTTTCGAGCGGGCGACGATCAGCGTGCCGCCGTCGAGCGCGGTTCCGGGCGCCTCGAAGGCTAGCAGAACCGGGCGGGGCAGGCCGGGCTCCAGCATCTCCGCGGGCAGGAAACCGCCGATCGTCGCCGGCAGGCGCTGCGTCAGCGCATAGCGGATGCCGTCGGCGGCCTGCCACTCGGCAGCGGTCAGGCCAAGGCTTTCGGAGGTGGCTTCGGCCTCGGCCTCGACGACGATCCACACGCCGGAACTCGAAAAGGTCTGGGTCTTGCCGAAACTCTCGGCACGGAGCTGGCGGGCGGTGCGAATGGACTTCACGTCGAAGGCGAAGGCGTCCGCCTGTACCTTCGCACCCTGCGGGCCGGAGATGACGATGGGAGCCGTGATGTCGCTGTAGCCGGGCGTGGTGCGCTGCATCGCGTAGAGCACGACAGCCGCCAGCGACACGGCAGCCGCGGACCTGAGCGCAGCCATCATTTCGGCTGCCCCGGCGCGGTCTCGGCAAGGACGGACATTTCCACCGTGGCGACCGGATCGCGATCGAACCAGCCGCTGGCGCCGTAGAGATTGTCGCGCCGCTTGTAGATCTGGCTGTTGATCTTGAGCCTGAGCTGCTTCGGCACCTCATGGCCCCGCGGCCACTCCCAGACGGCGATCACGCGCTCCGGCATTCCGGGGTTGAAATAGCCGGCTAACCACTTGTCTCGCGCCAGGTAGAAATCCGGCTGCGGCAGGTTGTCGACGGGAGGGTCAAGCGTCAGCAGACGGAACAGCACATTGTTCGGCGTCGCCGACCGGTTCACGACATCCATATCCACCATGACCAGTTGTTTCGGCTCATAGGGAGGCACGCCGGTGGGCGGCACGGAGCCGGCGCGCGCGCCATGCAAGGTCACGGTCCAGCGGCCGGTGTCGATCGGCTGGCCAAGGGCGACCGCGGGGATCGCGGGCGGGTGCGCGGCGTCGTAGAGCGTCATGGCGAAGGACACGGCCGCCGCGGCCGTACCGCCAATGCCGGCAAGGAGAAAGGCGAAGAGGCGCTGGCGCAACGCTGATCGGGGCGCAGACGTCATAAACCCTTGGTTGTCGAAAAACATGGCGATGATGGGGCGAAGCCGAGAGCCTGCAATCGTTCGGCGCCCACTCGCCTGCGATGACGCAGGGCCCGGCCCTACACGCCTTGCGCCAACCCCGAAAGGAAGTAGAGCCAGCACAGCAGGCTGACAACCGACAGCAATGTCGTGATCGAGACGGTGGCGGCGACGAGTTCCTCGTCCACCCTGTATTCGCCAGCCAGAATGTACACGGTCTTGGCTGTCGGTACGGCGGCGCAGACCACGGCCGCGATGGTGTAGAGAGGGCCAAGGCCAGAGGCCAGACACAGGCCGTAGACGATAAGCGGCATCACGAGCAGTTTCACCACTGCCAGCGCGGCGGTGGTCCTGAAATTGGTGCGTATGCCTTCGATCGACAGGCCGAGGCCGATGGCGAACAGCGCGCATGGCGTGAGCGCGCCCGCGAATATGTTGAGATAGGCGGCGAGCGGGGCCGGGATCGGCAGGCCGACGACGGCCCATGCCAGGCCAATCAGCGTCGACAGCACCATCGGGTTGAGCAGGATCTGCCGCGCCAGCGCACCGGCGCTCTTCTTTCCAGCGCGCGGCTCGTCGCGGCCGGACTCCAAAAGGACCACCGTCAGGGGGAACATCACGCCCGCGACGAACACGGTCGCTATCGCGGCGGGCAGAACGGCGGGCTGTCCATAAATGGAATGCAGGATGGGAAGTGCCACGAAACCGGTGTTCGTCATCGCCGCCGTCATTCCATAGATGGTGCTTTCCGCACGGTTGCGCCCAAGGCTCATCCGTGCCGCCAGGAACACCAGGGCGAAACACAGGATCGAGCCGCCGCCGAAGGCGAACAGGAAACGCCACTCCAGCAGGTTGCGGGCCGGTTCCTGCGCGATGGTGACGACGAGCAGCGCCGGCATCGCCACATTGTATGCGAAATGCACCAGCCCGTCGGCCAGCGATTTGGAGACGTAGCCCAGCTGGCCGGCGAGCCAGCCGGTGACGATGACGGCGAAGACCGGAAGGACCAGACCGGCGACTTCCATTCCTGCTCCCCTCGAGGACAAGCGCGTCGGACCCGCAGCCAAGCATATGCGCCGGAGCCTGTCGCCGGTCTTTTAGGATTTTGGGGCGGATTCTGCTTTCCGCTGACTTGCAAGCAACGATTGAGCGGGTGGCAACACGGCTATTCGCCGTTCAGCAGCGCCAGGATCAGTTGCTGGACGTTGCCTCCATCGCCCATCTCGACGCGGTCGAACTCACGGCCTTTTCGGCGCTGCTCCTGCGAGAGTTCCGACAGGCGCGCGGTCAGCACGGTGCGGATTTTCTTGCAGCCGGGATCGTCCTCGACGGTAAGGCCGACACTATAGGCGACGATCTCGCGTACCATCTCGATAATGTACTGGCCGTGCACCTTCTCATGCGCGGCAATGCCGGCCAAAAACGGTTTCCAGCGGGCGCTGGTGGCGGCCGGCAGCTTTTGCGAGGGTTTCGGCAGCTTATAGGTGATGATGAGTTTCGGTTTCGCCGACGCAAGCACGCAGGAATTGCCGCGGCTCTGGTAGTCGCGCTGCCAGGTCAGCTTGAAATTGGTGAAGGCGATGACGCGGCGTCCCTTGCCTATCTCGGGGCCATGTTCACCCATGGAGACGTAGAGTTCGGGCGGCGTCGTGCCGGAGATGGCGTAGGGCTCGACTTTTTCCACCGGCTGCCAGGTGTCGATCACCGCGTCCTGCGCGGCGGCTGAGGAAAGGCCGAACAGGACCGCAGCGACTAACCCGATGAATGTCCGCACGCCGGCTCCGTCGATTGTTTGCAGGGCGACAGTATGGGCGGAGGCCGGCGGTTTCAACCGCCGAGGGCCGACGTCCAACGACAGCAGTCAGGTCAGCATGTCGGTAAAGGTTTCGCGGTGAACCCGGTCCGTTGCTTCGCGCGGTACGTAATGCAGCCCGACTACGCCGTTCTCGTAGGATCGGGAATCAATGAGCTGTAGATCGAGCCCCGAAGGCAGTTTTGCGAACCAGGATTTTCCGGGCGAGACCGTCGGATAGACGAAGAAGCGGTATTCGTCGACCAGGCCGAGCGCGACGACGGATTGGGCGAAACTTGCGCCGCCGGAGAGGTGGATGTCGCCGCCGGGCTCCGCCTTCAGAGCGGCGAGGTGTTTTGCGAGGTCGCTGTCGGTGGCTGCGACGACCTGCTCGACGCTGCTCCACGGGGTCAGAGGCGAGGCGCCGGAACGCGAGAAGACCAGCTTCTTCACGGTGTTCATGCGGTGCGCCATGCGGCGGTTGGTTTCGGTGCCTTCGGAGACCGCGCCCGGCCAATAGGCTGCCATCTCCTCATAGGTCGTGCGGCCGACCAGCACCGTGTCGTAGCCGGCATAGATGCGGTCGATCTCCTGGTACTGGTCGTCGCTGACGCCATGCAGCCAGGCCATCGGATCGTCGAGACGGCCGTCGAGCGTCGTCATCATCTGCAGGACGATTTTCCGTCGCGGCTGAGCGGCGCTCATGGGCCCTGCTCCACCAGCCGGGCAAGTTGTCCCATGACGGTGCCCCAGCCGTCGTAAAAACCCATCTCGGCATGCATGTTGCGGTCGGCATTGTTCTTGTGCATGACATGGGCGGCATAGTCCGTGCCGCCGGGATGGTCGGCAAGCGTGATGATCGCGGTCATGAAACCCTGGTCGGCCGGTCGCCAGCCGCCGGTCAGTGCATCGGTGAAGACGATGCGGTGGCCCTCGTCGACGGCGAGGAAGCAGGCATTGAGATGCGAGGCGAAGGCTCCGCCGTTCTCGCTGATCTCGGTGACCAGCCCACCGCCGGGCCGCATATCCATCTCGACCACCTTGCAGAGCGCCGGCTCCGGGATCCACCATTTCTCGAATTTTCTCGGATCGGTCCAGGCGCTCCAGATGGCGGCGCGCGGCGCCTTGATGAGGCGCGAGATGGTCAGGTCCAGATCGGGATTCAGCGGCGGGTTCATGTCGGGTTTTCCCTTGTGACGAATTTTTCCAGGCGGTCGGTGCGGGCTTCCCAGAGCGAACGTTGCGCGGCGAGCCAGGATTCGACCGCGGCGAACTGTTTCTTCTCGATGGCGCAGGTGCGCACCCGGCCCTGCTTGACGGTGCGGATCCAGCCGCTCTCCTCCAGCAGATTGATGTGCTTCATGAATGAAGGCAGCGCCATGTCGAACGGTTTTGCCAGGTCGCTGATGCTGGCCGGCCCCTGCCCCAGCCGGCCGAGCACGGCGCGGCGGGTTGGGTCGGCAAGCGCTTGGAAGACGCCGTCGAGCCTTTGATAGTTTTCCATAAGGCTAAGTATCAGGCGAGAATAGTTAGCGCAAGGGCTAAGCGTTAGCACCTCTGCCTTTCGTAACCTACCAGCGCAGAAGCCGCCCGCCCGCTACCGCTCCCACTGCCGTCAGCAGGATTATCGCCAGCGTGTACCAGGTGGCGACGAAGAGCGGGGAATCGTCAGAGCAATGGGCGGCGTAGAACGTGGCGGCGATGCCACCGGCCAGCAGGCCGGCAAGCGCGCCGGCAGCGCGCGGATTTGTCGGAGCGCCCTGGCGCATGGCCCAGAGCAGGATCGCCAGCGGGCCAAGCCCGATCAGCGGGATGAAGGTCATGCACAAGACCGCATTGTGGCCTATCCAGCGCGCTTCCCATTGGCTTGGCGGCAGCAGGAAGAGCTCGAGCATGACGGCCGCCAGCGCCAGCATCGGCGCGACGAAAAGCAGGCGCCAGGCAACCGGCGCGCCGGGGCGCGACAGGGCGGCGAAGGCGCCCACGGCAGTAGATGCCAACGCAACGGTCAGCACGAACTTGAACAGGAAGCGCGGGGTCTCCATCGCCAGCGCGATGTCGGGCCTCGGACCAAGCATGGCGAAGAAGACCATGCCCCCGGCAATGGCGGCTGCGGCAAGCGCGGCCGCCAACACAAGGGAAAGGCGCGGCGCGGAAGATGCTGCGTCCCGCGCCAGTCCCCTGATGAGGCTTTCCGTGTCCATCAGGTCTGCCCCCTGGCGATGGCCGCCAGCCCGCGATGCAGGGCGACGCGCACAGCCGTCTCGTTCATGCCCAATGCCTGCGCGGTCTCGGCGATGGATCGGCCTTCAATCGAGATCGAGGTCACCACCTGGCGCTGGCCGGGCGGCAGGCGCCCGAGTGCGCGCTCGACCTCGCGCGGGCTGGCGCTTTCGCGCTCGGGTTCGGCCAGCGTCTCGGCGAAATCGGCGATGTCGACCTCGATATGCCGTCCACGGCGGCGGAAGGCGTCGATGATCTTGTACTTGGCGATGGCGAAGACCCAGGGACGCACCGGCGCATCGCTGCGCCAGGTGTGGCGTTTGGTGTGGATCGCCAGCAAGGTCTCCTGCACGATATCCTCCGGGTCGACTGCATGGTCGATCCTGCGGCGCGCGAAGCCGCGCACCAGGCTAGCCACGCGGGACAGGAAGGCCGCGTAAGCCTTCTCGTCACCGCCGAGCGCGGCGCGCAGCAGCCGGGCAAGTTCGGTTTCGTCGGCCGCCGTCACCAGGCTCTCACAGCACTTCGCCACGCACACGAAATTGTTACACCGCCGGCGGTCGATATCGGCAACGGGGCGGATGCGGTCATCACGAAACCATCCAAGGGCTGGTGTCACGTGGTCGGAGGCAAGGGCTTCGCACTCCGCCGATGCTCCGTCAACCGGGCAATGCAATTGGCCGCACTATCCCGCGAAACGGGAAAGTCGTTCCCGAAGCGAGCGGCTTATCGTGAAATGTGGCCCCGCTAGTCTGCCGAGACGGCACGGGAGCGTATAATGAGCTTTTCGACTAGAGAATCCACGGACATCGGCGCGGGACAGAGCGACCGGAGCGTGGATGGCCGTCCGCCCGATGGCGGCGGGCGAGCGGCCGAGGCGACGTCGCGATGCGGCGGCGACTGCGCGGCGTGCCCCAGGCGGATGCTGCATGGATTCGGCATTCAACCGTCGCCCGGCGACGGTTGAATGCCTGCCGGCAAGGCCCGGCGATGACGCCGCCCCGCAAAACCTCGCCGGCACTTTCGCCCCGGGCAGCGGCGCGGAAGCTCTGGCATGTCCCCGTCGCCGGCCGCGCCGCGGCCGGCTTGTCCAAGACGCCGGACACAAGCCTTGCCGGCTCAGGCCTGTTCGGCCAGCCAGGTGTTCTCGAAATGCTGTTCGTAGGCCTGGTGCATCTGATAGCCCATGACGGTCGGCTTCATGTGGCAGAACAGTTTTCGCCAGAAGGGCTGCACGATGACGCCAGAATCCTGCAGGATGCGCTCGAGATCCTTCATCAGCACGCGGCGCTTGTCGGCGTCGGCAATCGCGTTTGCCTCGCGCAGTTTTGCGTCGAACTCGGCGTCGGAGAAGGCGCTCTCGTTCCAGGCACTGCCGGTCTGGTAGGCGAGCGCCAGCGTCTGGATGCCGAGCGGGCGGGCGTTCCAGTTGGTGGTGGCGAAGGGATATTTCGTCCAGTCGTTCCAGAAGGTCGATTCCGGATAGATGGTGCGCTTCACCTTGAAGCCGGCGTCGCGCATCTGCTGGGCGATCACGTCGGAGGATTCCTTGCGGTAGTCGGCGTCGACGGAGATCAGCTCGAACTCGAAATCGGACTGGCCGGCCTCGGCCAGCAGTGCCTTCGCCTTCTCGGGGTCCCGGCGGATCGGCGGCAGTTCGGCATAGTCGGGATGCATCGGGCCGACATGGTGGTTTTCGGCCACCGTGCCCATGCCGTCGGCGCCGAGCTTCAGCACCACCTCGTTGTCGACGGCGAGCTGGATGGCGTTGCGCACGCGCTTGTCGTCATAGGGTTTGTTGGCGACGTTGCTGCGCGCCACGATGGTGGTGGCGGTGACGATCTCCGACTTCTTCAGGCCGAAGCCGTCGAGGATTCCGACATCCGCCGTCTGGGTCTGGCCATTGAGGTCGATCTCGCCGGATTCGAAGGCATTGACCGTGGCGTTGGAATCGGTGCCGTAGTCGGTCCAGTCGATGCCGTCGAGAAAAACCTCGCCGCCCCACCAGGAGCCTTCGGGGCGGCGCCGCACCGAGGCCTTCACGCCGACGTCGAAGGCCGTGAGTTCGAACGGGCCGGTGCCGACCGGCTGTTCGGCCAGGGTCTTGCCGGCGGCGTCGAAGCCGCGATGCACGATCAGGGCCGGATAGTCGGTCATCGCAGGCACGATGGTGATGTCGGGGCGCGACAGCGTCAGCACCACGGTATGGTCGTCCTTGATGACAATGGCCTCCTTGGCCGCCTTCTTGGTATCGGGGTCGATCAGCGCGCCCATGCGGCCGGCCATGGAGTTGCCGGCGGCGTCCTTGTCGCACCAGCGGGTGATGTTGAAGGCGACGTCCTCGGCGGTGAAGGCATCGCCGTTCGACCATTTTACGCCCGGCCGCACCTTCAGCACGTACTGTTTTGCGTCTTCGCTGATCTCCCAGCCTTCCAGCAGCATAGGCTTGAAGGTGAAGTCCGGATTCCAGCGCACCAGCGGCTCGATGAACTGCATGGCGACGTTGCCCATCTGCGAGACGCTGAACTTTCGCGGGTCGTCGACGGCCATGACCTGCATGCTGACCTTGAGGACGCCGCCCTTCTTCGGCGTGCCGGCGTCCTCCGCTGCCGCCGGGCGCGGCATGCCGATCATGCCATAGGCCGCTGCAGCGCTTGCGCCAAAGATGCTGGCCAGCGCCAGGAACTCGCGGCGGTCGAGTTTTCCGTCGCGCGCGGCACGGGCATAACCGGCGACGGCCGGGTGCAGATCCTTGGATTTCATGTCTTTTTCTCCCATTGTCTTGACGGTTTGGTTGAATTGGCACCGGCACGCAATCCGCGCCGGCGCAATCGATCGATGGCGGCCGCGCCTGTGGCGGCTGCCATCGTGTTGGGAAGCGAGGGGCGGCGATGAATCTGCTGGTGGCGATGAAGGTGTTCGACCGCACCTGTGCGCTGGGCAGCCTGTCGGCGGCGGCACGCGACCTCAACATGTCGACCACGGCGGTGAGCCGGCTCATCAAGGAACTGGAGGACGACCTCGGCGTCAGGCTGATCAACCGCACGACGCGCCGCCTCGGCCTGACCGAGGCCGGCCGCGAATACAGCGAACGCACGCGCATCCTGCTCAACGAGATCGCCGAACTGCAGGATTCGACACGCGGCCTCCACAGCGCCACGCGCGGACTGCTGCGCATCTCCTGTTCCAACGTGCTCGCGCAGACGCGCATCACGAAACTGCTGCCGAAATTTTTGAACGAGAACCCGCAGGCCTCGATCGAATTCAACCTGACCTCGCGCTACGTGGTCGGCATCGTCGAGGAAGGCTACGACGTGGCGATCCGCTTCGAGGCGCAGACGGATTCGGCGTTGATTGCCCGCCAGCTCGGGCAGGTGCGCAATTATGTCTGCGCCACGCCGGCCTATCTGGAGCGGCACGGCAGGCCGAAGCATCCGCAGGAACTGGCGGCGCATTCCTGCGTGCTCAGCAATTTCGCGCGGCGCATCGGAACCTGGCCATTTGTCGGCGAGGACGGACCGTTCAACGCGGCTGTCGGCGGGCGCGTGTCCACCAATAGCGTCGAGGCCGCCTACCAGATGACGCTGGCCGGCTTCGGTATCGGCAACCTGCCGAGCCTGCTGGTCGACAGGGCGATCGCAGCGGGCGAGTTGGTCGTGCTGCTCGACGAGTTCAGGCCGGGCTCCAGCCCGATCTACGCCGTCTATCCGCACCGCACCTATGTGGCGGGCAAGGTGCGCGCTTTCGTGGAGTTCCTGGCGCGGGAGCTGTCGCCGGATCTGGTTTGAAGGCTTTGGGTTGACAAGGAGGCTACGCCGCTGACGGCCCCCTCCCCCTTGTGGGGAGGGATACAGTGTGGGGGTGCTGCCGTACGTCGTCGGTCGAATTTTATCTTGAAGGGGAACCATACCGGATTGGTTGACATGGTTTCGACCCCCACCCGTTATCCCTCCCCACAAGGGGGAGGGGGTCGTCGGCGGCCCACTTCTTTCACCAAGGTCGGCGCCGATAGCGCAGCAACCGAGATACTCGTTCATTTCTATTCGGTTCACATGCGCGCAGCCGGCGGGCGCGACAAGGCACCCACCGTCAGCATTTGCAGATTGAAGCGGGGCGGGCGGCACTACTTCCACCACTGCCGAGTATCGTAGAGAGGCCCAGGCTCCTCGAAGAGCTTTTCGTATTTGCAGAGTTTTGGCGTATCGCCGAGAGGCGTCGAGACGCCGTCGCGAAAAGCCCATTCGCCGCGCTGGGTGGTGTCGGCGCGCACATAGCTGGACAAAGCGAAGGCGCGGTCGTGCTCGGACTTGTTCGGCGCCGAGCCGTGGACGGTCAGCAGGCCCCACATTGCGAGGTCGCCGGGTTCCAGTTCAAGGTCGACGATGGTGCCGGGATCGATGCCGACCTGAAGCAATTCGTCCTCGGCGGTAAGGCCCTTCATCAGCTCGCCGGTGCCCTCGTCCGACAGGCCGAGATAACCCAGCTTATGGCTACCGGGCACAACCTGCAGGCAGCCGTTCTCCTTCGTCGCCCGGTCGACGGCCAGCCCGGTGGTGACGGTGGCCTCGGCGATGTTGTCGAACGCGCTCTGCTTGCGGAAGCGCAGATCCTGGTGGAAGCGGTAACCGGTGAGATTTGCGCCGGGCGGCTTCCAGTGCAATTGCTGGGCGATCTGCTTGATATCCTTGCCGATCAGCCCTTCGAGCAGCATCAGGTAGCGCTCGTCGCGGCGGAACCGCTCGAAATAGGCGTTGATCCACGAGAACCAGTAAGCCTGCAACACATAGCGCTTGCCGAAATCGGCTTCCGGCAGAATCTGGAAGTTGAGGTTGCCGTGCCGGTAGGTGGCGTGGTGCTTCAGCCCCTCCTCGTAGACGGCCAGGGTTTCGCGCTTCAGTTGCTCCACTTCGTCGCCATCGACGAAACCGCGAACGATCGCGTAGCCTTCCTCGCGGTATTGCTCGACGGCGTCGCGCGCCTGCCCGGCAGTAATCATCGGCCTGTCCTCGTCCGTCTCGATTGCGGCGATGATATCCACGAGGGCAAAACCGATAAGGCACGGAATGCGGGAACGACTTTCCCGGAAATCGGCAAAATCCGCCGCAGGGCCAGCGCTGGCACAGCGGCCGCAAAGACGATGGTGCAGCGCAAAAATTTCCGTCGGCTGGGCTTGCCTCCCTTGTTTAGTGAGCATGCTTATAATATATTGCGCTCATGAATTACGGTATCGACAGGCTCGGCTTCCTCATCCACGACGCCGCGCGCGTTCTGCGCAAACGCTTCGAGGAGCGTGCGGGAAGTGTCGGCGTCTCCGCCGCGCACTGGCGGCTGCTGGTGCGCGTCGTCAAGGAAGAAGGCATCACCCAGGCGCGGCTGGCTGAACTGCTCGAAATCGAGCCGATCAGCGTATCGCGCCTGCTCGACCGCATGGAGGAGAGCGGCTGGATCGAGCGGCGCGCCGACGCCAGCGACCGGCGGGTGCGAAATATCTTCCCGACCGCCAAGGCGCTCGATGCCTACCATGTCGTCAAGGGCATGGCCGGCGATGTCTACGAGGAAGCTTTGGCCGGCGTGTCGCCGGAAGAACGGCGGGACCTGATCCGCGCGCTGGAAGCGATCACCATCAATCTCTCCGACGGCGACACCGCCGTCGCGACCGCGACGACCACGGACAATCGGAAATACGGATAGCAGACATGAACGCGATGGCGAAAGCGGACGGCGACGCCCGCAAGATTGAACTCGCGCCGGGACAGGCGATGCCAGCCCTTCCGGCGTCTCTCAGCCCTGTTGCCGCTCCGCAGCCGAAGAAGCGCCGCAGCCCGCGGCTGGTCCTCATGCTGGCGCTGCCGCTGCTGCTGGCGGCCGGCGGCGGTTATGTCTGGGTCACCGGCGGCCGCTACCAGGAGACCGATAACGCCAATCTGCAGCAGGCGGTTGTCACCATCGCCGCGCAGGTGACCGGCCGGGTGGTCGAGACGCATGTTGTCGACAACGGCCTGGTCAAGGCCGGCGACGTGCTGTTCGTCGTCGATCCGCAACCTTCCAAGATCGCGCTGGAACAGGCGGACGCCGCCCTTGCCGCCGCACGCATCGCTGTCGAGCAGTTGCGCGCCAACTACAGCCAGGCGATCGCGCAACAGCACATGGCTGCCAATGAAGTCACCTTCATGCAAGCCGAGTACGACCGGCAGAAAGACCTTTCGGCCAAGGGCATCAGCTCGCGCGCCCTGCTCGACGAGGCGCAGCGCAACATCGCCAAGGCGCAGGACCAGCAACAGGCGGCGCGGGAAGCGGTGACCGGGGCGCTTGCCGCGCTTGGTGGCAAGGCCGATCTGGAGACCGACAGTCATCCGAGCGTGATGGCCGCGCAGGCGGCGCGCGACAAGGCCGCCTACGACCTCGCGCAGACGACGGTGCGCGCGCCGGCCGACGGCATGATCTCGCAGGCCTCATCGTTCAAGCTCGGCGAACTGGTCAGCGAGAACACGCCGCTGTTCAGCCTGGTCGAGACCGACGAGGCGTGGGTCGAGGCGAATTTCAAGGAAACCCAGCTCACCAACATGAAGCCCGGCCAGACCGCCGAGATCGAGCTCGACACCTATCCGGGCCGGCCGATCAAGGCAACGGTGGAAGCGATCGGCGCCGGGACCGGCGCGGAGTTCTCGCTGCTGCCGGCGCAGAATGCCACCGGCAACTGGGTGAAGGTGACCCAGCGCATCCCGGTGCGGCTCAAGGTCGATCCGACCACCGATCTGGCACTTCGCACCGGCATGAGCGCCGACGTGACCGTCGACACCGGCGCCGCCCGCGGGCTGCCGCATTTCGCGGCCCTGCCGGAGAGCCTCGCCGGACTGTTCGGAACGGCCAGCGCCGCGGAGTAGCTGGCTCGGCCATTGGCCGGGAATTTTCAACATGTCTTCCTTCGCACCCCCCTCTGGCCTGCCGGCCATCTCCCCCTCAAGGCGGGAGATTGAGCCGGCCGCTTTGGGTTCGCCAATCACCAATGTTGCAGAAGAAGCGGCGAGATCGAAGCTGCCAATCTCCCCCCTTGAGGGGGAGATGGCCGGCAGGCCAGAGGGGGGTGCTTTCAGCCAACGCGCCTCCACGTCGGGGCAATCGTCATGACCCAGTCGCATTTCCAGGAAGTCCCGCATCGCGGGTTGATCACCGTCTCCATCATGCTGGCGACGATCATGCAGGTGCTGGACACGACGATCGCCAACGTCGCGCTGCCCAACATGACGGGCGACCTCGATGCTTCGCGCGACACCATCAACTGGGTGCTGACCTCCTATATCGTGGCGGCGGCGATCATGACACCGGTGACCGGCTGGCTGGCCGACCGGTTCGGCCGCCGCGAGCTGTTTTTGACCACCATCGTCGGCTTCACCGCCATGTCGATGATGTGCGGCGTCGCCTGGAGCCTGGAGAGCATGGTGTTCTTCCGGCTGATGCAGGGCGTGTTCGGCGCGGCGATCGTGCCGCTGTCGCAGACTTTTCTGCTCGACATCAATCCCAAGGAGCGCCACGGCCAGGCCATGGCTGTGTGGGGCGCCGGCATCATGGTCGGCCCGATCATCGGGCCGACGCTGGGCGGCTGGCTGACCGACACGATGAGCTGGCGCTGGGTGTTCTTCATCAACCTGCCGGTCGGCATCTTCGCCTTCCTTGGCTGCGCCGCCTATCTGCCGCGCATCGCGCGGCGGCTGCGCGGCTTCGACTTCTTCGGCTTCGCCATGCTGTCGCTGGGCGTCGGCGCGCTGCAACTGATGCTCGACCGCGGCGGCGAGGTCGACTGGTTTTCGTCGCCCGAGATCTGGATCGAGCTGGGCCTGGCGTTTACCGGCTTCTGGGTGTTCATCGTGCATCTGGCGACGGCCAAGGACACGTTCATCGACCCGGCCATCTTCAAGGACCGCAATTTCGTCACCGGGCTGGTGTTCATCTTCATCGTCGGCATCATCCTGCTGGCCAGCCTGGCGCTGCTGCCGCCGATGCTCAGCAATCTGTTCAACCATTCGACCATCCTGACCGGACTTGTGATGGCGCCGCGCGGCGTCGGCACGATGATCTCGATGCTGCTGGTCGGCCGGCTGGTGCGCCTCGTCGACGCGCGCATCCTGGTCGTCACCGGTCTGTTGCTGACCTCGTGGTCGCTCTACGACATGACCGGTTTTTCGCCGCAGATGGATGACAACCTGATCATCTTCTCCGGCGTCGTGCAGGGGCTTGGCCTCGGCCTCGTCTTCGTGCCCTTGTCGACGGTCGCCTTCGCGACGCTGGAGCCGCGCTTCCGCACCGACGCGGCGGCGCTGTTCAGCCTGGTGCGTAACCTCGGCTCGGCGATCGGCATCTCGGTGGTGACCGTGCTGCTCACCCGCAACATCCAGGTCAACCACGGTGAACTGTCGGCGGCGATCACCCCGTTCAACCCGGCGCTCAGGGCGCTGTCGCCGGCCGCTGCGAACGGCGACCCGACGGCGCTGATGCAGCTCGACCTGCTGGTCAACGCGCAGGCGATGCTGATCTCCTATGTCGACGACTTCAAGCTGATGATGATGGTGACGCTCGCCGCCATTCCGCTGGCGCTGCTGCTGCGCAAGCCGAAGGCCGCGCCGGCGGGAGCGGGCGCGCCGCCGGCCGCGCATATGGATTGAGGTTTGGCGCCTACGCCGCGCTCGCCACCCGGAGCGGCAGGACGACCGGGACGGCCGGCGAAAAGGCAAGGCGGACGAAATTGCGGTACGTCATGACTTGCCGCTCCAGCTTGGAACTGTCGCCCAAAATCTTGGCCATCAGGATGCCGCCGTCGACGATGCAGCAGAGGGCATCCGCCATGTCGGACAGTTCGATGCCGTTGCGGATCGGATAGACTTCCGCGATTTCTTCCAGATAGCCTTGAAAGCGGGCGTTCCAGTCGATCGTCACCTTGCGGATCATCTCGACCACCTCGCGGTCGAACAGCCGCTCCTGGTAACAGATCGAGGCGATCAGGCAGCCGGGGTGTTTCGCCTTCACTTCGGCCAGCGTCTCGGCAAGCAGTTTCAGGCCGATCATGAACGCCTGCAGCGGGTCGTCGGAAAGCTGCTTTCCGCGGCCGAACAGGTCGTCGAACAGCGCATTGTTCTCGTCGATGAAGCGGCGTACCATCTCGCGCGCCAGCTCGTTCTTGTCATGG
>NZ_JBEBMH010000031.1:0-66199 GCF_040081985.1 Mesorhizobium yinganensis
TCGGGAAGATGTCGCCACTGCGCACCCGTGCGCCCCATCCAAATCATGCCTTCGAAGTAGAGCCGGTTGTCTTGTGCCGGCCGACACCCGCGTCCGCGCTCAGGCGGCAGCAAAGGCCCGATCAGCGCCCATTCCTCGTCCGTCAGTCCAACGCGTTCGCCCAAGGCTCCCTCCAAAAAGAAGCCTTGAATCAAAACCGGATTCCTCAGTCAACGTTTGTCCACGAGCGCTAAGTCGCTATGACCAACGCGCCGTCAACACTCGATCCCAAATCGATCGCCTCCAGGGTAACCCATTTGTGGCAAACCCGGTTATGAACTGTTGTCTGCGGCTGGCTTTTAGATGATACGCGCTCCCGCATGTCGAGGTAATTGGGATCACGGGACGACGGCTGACTGCGGTCATCCTGATCAACGGACACCGAATTTTTCTAGGACTTCGTATTTTCTCGCTGTTCCTATCGAATCGACATCCGCCGGTCGTGGGGGCAGGGAAATCAGCGATGGATCCCGATCGTCGGTTGCTCGTGTTCGAAGAGTCAAAGTTGCCGACCCTGGCACGGCGTGATTGTCGTCGTGCTAGGACCGGTTGCTGCGTGTTACTACGCAAGCATGGCCTTCATCTCGGCGACCTGAGGAGTGATCCCCGGATCATGTCCAGCACACTAATTCGACGCCGCCTGCGCCCGCTTCTCGTCGCATTGCTTGAGTCGATACAAACCAGTATTGGCCGCAGCCTGCGCCGCGGTCATGCAGACTGGTAGCGCCGCCTTGGCGGCTGCTTCGGGGAGCAGGGTCTCGTCCGAAAAATTTTGGTAGGGGAACATGCTCTCTGCGGTCCAGTCGGGATTCATCCGCAGCGCCTTGGCGGCGGCGTCGGCCGCCTCCTGCTGCTTGCCGAGCTGTGCGGCGCTCATGGCCAGATACGCGGCCTGGTTGGGCGATTCTCCCAGATGCTTCGCCGCTGCATAAGCCTGGTCGAAACGGCGCGCCGCGAACCAGGTCTGCGTGATCGGGAAGTTCCACCAGGACGGATAGCGCGGGTTGTGCGTCAGCGTTCTTTCGATCAGCTCAGCGGCGCGTTCCGTCTGCCAGCCGCCCAAGCCCCAGGCGACCACCATGCGCACGTCGAGGTTGGTGGGGGCGACCTGCAGCGCCTGTTCCCGGTAGCGCTCCGCCCGCTCCTCATCATCCCCGTGAACCACTGCCATCATGGCGTTCACCATGGCGTCATTCGGATCGAGCGAAAACGCCTTTTCCGTGTAGTTCCGTTCCGCGTCTTTCCATGCAGGAAAGTCGATAGCCGCACCGAGGTCCATCTCGACGGAATAGGCGACCCCCATGTCGCGCACGAGCGGCATGAAATCAGGCGCCAGCTTCAACCCCTTCTCGAACCAAGCACGGGCCTCGACAAGGCCCTGCGGACTCATTCTGTGTTTTGCCCCGACGCCGAGCAGCCAGGAGTCATAGGCGTCGAGATCCGCATTGTTCTTGCGTCGCGCGATTGCGCGCTCAGCTTCGGTCACCGTTCCCTGATAGCCCGTCAGCGTCGCCGCGATCTTCTCCGTGATTTCGTCCTGCACCGTGAGCAGTTCGGCTGCCGGTCGGTCGTAGCGCTCCGACCATAAATGCGTGCCCGTCTCCGCATTGATGAGCTGCGCCGTCACCCGCATCCGCTCTCCGTCGACCTGTAAGCTGCCTTCAACAAAGTATTTGACGTTGAGCGCCCTGCCGATCTCGCGCATGTCGTCCGCCTTGTCGCGATAAGCCTCAGTCGATGTGCGGGCGATCACCGGAATGTCACGGAACCTGGCAAGGTCGGTGATGATGTCCTCGGTTATGCCGTCGGCGAATCTGTCCCAACGCGCGTCGCCATTCATGTTATCGAACGGCAGCACGGCGATGGCAGGTGGCTCTGCTCCGGACTTTGTCACCGGCAGGAAGTAAGCTGCTGCAGCGGCCCCGGCGATCGCGAGCCCCGCGACGATGCCCAGCCAGGATTTCCGGTGGAATGCGAGGGCGCGGAGGTTGACGGCAGGCTTTCCGTAAACGGCCGCGTCGCCTTCTGCGGCAGCCTTGTTCTCGATGGCCCTGGGGCCCTCGACGGATGTTGCGGCCTCGAGCAGGTAGCCCCGCTTCACCAGCGTCTTGACGATCTCGTGCTTCTCGTCGCCGAGGGCTTTGCGGATCTCGGTGATGCACTGCACCAGGCTGTCGTCGGTAACGGCGATGTTTCCCCACACGGCCTGCATGAGCGCGTCCTTGGAGATGATCTCGCCGGGTCTCGCGGCGAGCATCTTCAGCACCTCCGCTGACTGCGGCCGGATAGTGACGACGTGCCCGGCCGCATCCATCACCGACCCGCGCCCAACGTCGACCATGCGACCGTTGAGGCGAAGCGACTTCAGCGCCGGGCTGTCCATCGGAAGGATCCCCCCAGGGCCGAGGCCGTTCAGGGCATCGGCCAACCAAATTACCTCGAACCCCACCGTTGCGCCACCATTTGCAACGCTTTTCCGTCCGGAATCGGCAAGCTTTCGTCCGATTTCGTCTGCCGATCGTGTCGTTCACGTTGCGAAAGAGAGGGTCGGGCTCAAGATGTCTGCTGTCCGCATCAATCGGACGCAATAGCGTGCCGCGAGGCTGGCGCCCAACTGGAGGAGAAAACAGCAATGATCAGGTTACTTGCGCTATCCCTGTTGGCGGGCTCCGTGCTGACTGGCGCCTCTGCTGCCGACGTCAAGCTGGCGCCGGGCAGCGCCTACAGCGTCCATCTCGCCGACGTCGACGGCGTCGTCTACTACTCGATCGATAAGGACGGATACCGGGTTGTCGCAACCCTGGCATCCGGCGTGGATAACCTGCCGGTAAGGGTGGTCTCCACGCTCACGCCTGGACAGCGGATGAGCCTCTCGGTGCCAGGAGCGCTCGGCGAGCCGGCGTTGGATGTCGAGATCCTGCACGACGGTCATTCGCTTGTCGTCAGCGATCCAGCGTCCGAGACAAAGGACGCGGTGAGCAAGTTCGGCAATGGCGCACCACAATTGCCCCCAAGCTGACCGTGTGGTTCACGCCTTTCGCCACTGCGGCCGAAGGAAACGTCAGCCGACGGCATGCAGGCTGGTCTAGGACGCCAGCCCACGCGGAGCTTTTTCCCATATCACTGTGAAATCCACTACCGTGAAGCAGGGGCCTGGTTGCCAGGACTGCGAACTTGATCGCGGCCACACCTTCTCGCCCGGCGCCTCGAAGACCTGGCGGACGATGTCCTTGGGGCCAAGACCGACGCCGCAAGTGTTGGTGTCGTCTTCCCAGACGACGACCTGGCGCCCACCCCGATGACTTCGATCTGTGCATTGCTTTGACCCGATAGTGCTCCCGCGAAAGGATCGAGGATGGTATTGGTAGCATTCGCCTGGACAGCGCTGCTCCAAAGCGTCGATGTGTTTGGCATGCCTCGTCCCCCAAGCAACGGCCGCCGATTTTGGCAGCACCCCAAGCCAGAAGTATTTCAAGTTCGGATGGCTAGGAAGCCACAGGCCGCAACCCGCCCAGCGTCGACTGGTCGCCTGCGTCACCCCCCAAATGCCGCAAGGATGACTGTCTTGCGACGTTGTTCCGAGCCCGGACCTCGTCCGCCTTGTTCGGCATGTATCCCACTGTCATTTGGGCTACCCCACTTTCGCTAGACTTTGTTGCCATCGTGCCATTGTCGGGCTAACCTCCGACATTGGATTTGTCAGCAACATCATCGCAGCGATGAGCGTGACAACAGAATAACATCCCGACAACCGTTGCCGCGCCGCAAGCTGACCGAAAGGTTACAGGGGAAATGCCATGGCAACATTCGTCGTGTCCAATACCAATTCTTCTGGTGCAGGGAGCCTCGCCGCTGCGATCCTCCAAGCTGAAGCATCGACTAATGCAGACAGAATTACTTTCTCGGCTGGCCTGGGAACAATCGTCACACCGAACCTCTTCACGTTGACGACCAAGATCACATTTGACGGCGACCTGAACAATGACGGCATCGCCGACGTCACGCTGTCTGCCGATACAGATGGCAACGGTCTAGGCAACCATACGCTTTTCCAGATCGATCCGACCGGCGACGTGGCGTTTGACGGCCTCAACCTGACAGAAGGGTCGGGTCAAGGCTTCACAAATGCCCCCACCGCCGGGGCCATCGTAAATTTTGGTAAGGCCTCGATCGTCAACTCCCTGCTCGCAGCCAACGTTGGGGAAGGCCGTGACCAGGTTGCCGCTGGTGCCGGACAGGACGGCGCCGATGGTGGCTGGGCGGCGGGTGCCATCTTCAACGCTGGAACGCTCTCGCTGTCCTTCACGACGTTCCAGGACAATGAGGGGCGTGGTGGCGACGGAGGAACCGGGGGCGCAGGCTCCAATGGCGGCGATTTTGGGGGCGATGGCGGCAAAGGCGGCACGGCCGGTTATGCCTCGGCCCACATCATTAACGCCGCAGGTGCCTCAATGGCACTAAACGTGGTCGACTTTAAAGGCGGGACTGCGGCCAGTGGCAAGGCCGGCAATGGTGGCAACGGTGGAGACGGCATTCTATTTGGCGGCGATGGGGGCGACGGCGGCGCCAATGCCTTTCTCGGTGGGGAGTTCCTGAATTTCGGCTCTGCATCGGGATCGTTCACCACCGACTTAGGGCCTGGCCTCGGTAACTTCGGTCCTTCTCCTGGCGGCCTTGGTGGCACGGGAGTATTGGCGGTCGGCGATCCGGGCTTGCCCGGAAGCGAGGTGCAGCGTGCCTTCTTCGGGATGACAGTCGGGACGGATGGCAACGACCTCAGGATCGGCCTGAGTGGCAAGGACTTAATCATCGGACTGGACGGCGCCGATCGACTGTTCGGCCGCAACGACAATGATGACCTTAGCGGTGACAGCGGCAATGATACTTTGGATGGAGGTGCAGGTAATGACGCGCTTCTCGGGGGCGCAGGCGATGATACGCTGATCGTCTCGACGGGCGCCGACACCTATCTAGGGGGCGCCAATACCGATGAGTTGGATTTCAGCGCGATCACCAAGGGTGTGTCGATCGATCTTGCTACGACCACCGCGCAAACGATTTTTGGCGGCAGCGTCGATCTGTCTCTGGACATCGAAAATGTTCGCGGAACCGATTTCGGCGACACGCTGACCGGAAGCGGAGTTGCCAACCGTCTTGACGGAGGCGGCGGCAACGACACGCTCGCAGGCGAGGCAGGCGACGACATCTACATCGTTGATGTGGTTGGCGACGTAGTGACCGAGGCATTCGGCGATGGCGTCGCCGACCGCGCAATGGCGCGGTCGAACTATGCATTAGCGGCGGGAGTCGACATCGAACTGCTAACGACGGTGTCGTCGACTGCTGCCACCGCGATCAATCTGACTGGAAATGCGCTTCATCAGGAAATCACCGGCAATGCCGGGAGAAACACGCTGAAGGACGGTGGCGGCGCGGCCGATCAACTGCGCGGACTAGGCGGCAACGACACCTATCTGGTCTACGCAGGTGGAACGAGCGTCATCGAGGGGTCCACCGGCGGTGCCGACAAGGTTTTGGCGGCCGTCGATTTCACGCTCGCCGCAGGCCAGTATGTCGAGGCGCTGGCAACCACCAACGGCTCCGGCACCTCGGCTATCGACCTCACCGGCAACGCGCTACACCAGACCATCACTGGAAATGCCGGGGTGAACATCCTGAGCGACGGTGGTGCCGGCAATGCCGACACGATGATCGGGCTTAGCGACAACGACACCTACCGGGTCTACAATGGCGGCGACGTGATTCAGGAGACGGCAAGCCAGGGCGCCGCCGACAGGGTGATGGCAGCGGTGGACTATCGGCTGGGCGCAGGGGTTCACGTCGAACTCCTCAGCACGAATGGCTCGTCGGGCAAATCGGGCATCGATCTCACCGGTAACGAGTTTGCACAGGAGATTGTCGGCAACGCCGGCGACAACCGACTGGAAGGCCGCGAGGGCAACGACACAATGCGCGGCCTCGGCGGCAACGACACCTTCGTCTTCAACACAAAACTCGGCGCGTCGAACATCGACACGATTATCGACTTCAACGTCGCGGACGACCGTATTCTCCTCTCGGATGCGATCTTCACCAAACTGAACACCGGCGTGATGCTGTCAGGTTACTTCCGCGCCAACACGACCGGGGTGGCGCAGGATGCCAACGACCACGTCATTTACGAGACCGACACGGGAAAGCTGTTCTACGACGCTGACGGCCTCGGAGGCGCGGCCGGAATTCAGTTTGCCAAGATCGGCATCGGCCTGGCGCTCACCAACTTGGACTTCCACGTCGCATAGTCATGGCAATTATGACATCACCGAAAATCCCTCGGCTTGACCTTGATGATGTCTATGTGGAGGTCGGGGATGTAGATATCGCGGGCCTTCGTCCCCTTCGGCGGCAACGTTCGTGGATCGAGGCCAGGGCTGCCGTTATGGAATTCGTCGCCGCGGCCATGCGGTAGCGGGAAGGCGGCATCCCGGCTGCCAATACTGGCCAGTTCGGCAGACAGATCGGTGCGTTGGTGCGCAACGACATGCGGGTGTCTTTTTATGTGAATTTGCCTGCCGTCGTCGGCCAGAGCGTCAGCTACCTATCGGATAACGGTCAAGCCCGGCCGTCCTTATTTCGGAAGACATTCTACGTTGTAGGCGATGATGATCTGTGCGGGGTCAGCACCACCTGTGCTTTTCAAGTCTTCCAGGCCCGTTCTTAGCTTTTCCCCTGCCTCCTTAAGGCTACCCTCAAGTTTCGCTTTGGCGGCCATGCACCGCTCTTCGTTTGAAAATTCTTGGAAAACAACCGTGGGGACGAGCCGCCATTCTGCCCGATCGTTTGTGGCGGCTGGATCGACCGAATACGAGAAGACATACATCAGAATCCACATTGGCATGCTCCAATCGCGGTCCCCTACAAGCCTTGCGCCCCAAGGAACGCTTCGATTTGCGCCTCGGTCGCTGAAAACGGCAGTGGGCACCTACCGAACACAACGTCGCCCGCGCGGTTTCGCACCATGTAGCCGCCGTATCCGTTGCCGACTTCAAGAAGGAAGCCGCCGGCATCAAGCCTAAACCGCACTGCATCCTCGCGCGGCTCCTCGCGAAGCAGTTTCTTGCCCATGGTGACCCCCTCTCTGTCCCCCGACAGCCGAGATTGCCCCTTGGCCGAGGGCGGCGCAAGGCAAAATCCGGGGCTTCGATCAGGGCGGGGGTAGGGCTGAAAATCGCTAATCCGGCAGGGGACCGGCGCCCCTATCGACAATTTGCGAACGGACGCACTGGGGGTCGATGGTCCGCTGGGTTTCAGCATTCCAGCGCCCCGCATCGACCAGCAGTCACCTCCTGCCTACGCAGCGCGTCCGAGGGCCGTCCAGGCCGTGGAGTACGAGCGCAGAGGGCCCCTGTGCCCACTTCTAAGGCAGTGCGCGCGGGGAGGCGCAGATAGCTGGCTTTCCGGGCACCAGCTTCCTGCTATTGATTGGCGGGACTGATGGGTGCCGACCTCCTTTAGGTGCTTCGGTAGAAGGAAGTCGACGATCGCGAAAACCAAGGGCGCCAGTCCGGTCAAGGGAAAAAGGATGCAGACCGTAAGGGCCATGATCAAGATCGCGATCGGGACCTGGAATTTGCGTGGGTATGCCCGCCCTTGCCTGGCATCAAGGCGTGCTTGCGCGAATGAATTCCTAGATGAGGTCATGACCGGCATGCGTGAATTGAAGGGCAGCGTCTCGAGGCTTCACCAGCGCATAGACCAAATTCTTCACGACAAAGGGCGGGGGAAAACTGTTTATCGCCGTTGGCGCATTGTTGGCCTGACGATAGGATCTTCTGTAGGCGAAACTTGGCCCCGCTGGCTCCGGCCGGCGGGGCTTTTTGTATTCGCAGGAGCTTCAGCTAGATCACAACGAAATCGGCCGCAGTCAGTTTCAAGCCTGCATCCAAAACGGCGAACTGTACTCTTGCCGCAGTACCCGTACCGTCGGCGTCATAGAAAAGATTACCCGTGTCGGTCTCGAAGATGATGCGGTCGGTGGTATCACCCGCCAAACCAGTGGTATTGGCCCGGAACGCTGACGCTGCAAGAGTGCCGGTCGCAGTGAGCGCCTTGAACACGGCATTCTCCAGCCGGATCGTGTCGTCGACAGGCTGGAAGTCGGTGATCGTGTCAATATTTCCAGCGCCGAGTGCAGACGAAAATACGAAATAATCCTTGCCGGCGAGGCCCGTCATCGTGTCATTGCCGCCCTTGCCATCGATGATGTTCGATCCGGCATTCCCCGTGAATTTCTGCCCAACCTCATTCCCGGTGAAATCGATCGCGGCTGTGGCAGTCGAGCTGTTTGTGGTCAGTTGCTCGATATAGACGCCGGCAGACAGCTTATAGTCCGTTGAGGATATGATCCTGTCGGCCGTGCCCTGGGAAGACGATTCAACAATCACCGCGCCGGAATTGTAAACTCGGTACGTGTCGTTCCCGCCTAGACCTGCCAGTTTGTCAGCGGCGCCAACGCCACCTTCGTTGAGGATATTAGCCCCGGCGTTCCCGGTAACATCCTGCTTCAGCGCGTTGCCGGTCAGATCGATCGCAGCCGTTCCTATCGAACTCGCGGTCGCCATGAACTCGACGTAGACGCCAGACTTGAGCCCATAGTCTACCGATGCCGTAAGGCGGTCGGCGGTGCCCTCCGATGCCCCCTCGAGGATGACATCGGCAATATTGTCCACGATGTAGGTGTCGCTGTCCGACCCACCGATCAGTGTGTCAACACCGACGCCTCCATCGAGGCGATCGGCTCCGCTGTCGCCGCGCAGCGTGTCGTTTCCATTTCCGCCCATCAGGCGATCTGAGCCGACGCCACCCTTGATGACGTCGTTTCCACCGAACCCGTAGAGCACATCCGGTCCGGCTGTCCCGGTGATTGTGTCGGTACCAGCGAGAGCGATGCTGAGCAGGCCAAGTGTGTTGTTTGCATACGCATAGTCAGCAATCGTCGTCGCCGGGACATCGTTCAAGCCGGTGATTTTGATGACGGTCGCACCATTGGCCACAAATGACGCAGATGTCACGACGCCGCTTTTTGGCTCTCCGTCGGAATAGTAGGTAAGGCCTCGCCCTTGAAACAGCGTGTAGTTGGACGCATTGTCGTAGAACTTTGCGGACGTGCTCTTCAGCGATGCGTATTGATAGTTGAATATATTGGCGATTTCGATCGCCTCAAAATCCAGCACATATACATTGCCGCCGGTGACGGTTGCCATGATAGTTTCCCCTGCCTCTAAGCCCGGATCGGTGCTATGCCAAGTTTGGTCGATTTGCAATTGAGATAAAGATCGCTGCCTGCACGCTTGCGGCGCTTCTTCAAGCTAAAACGTTTTTATGCCGCGTTGCTCAAGCCTGTGCCGACTATTTCGCGGTACGCCAAGGAGACCATGGTGTTGCAGTGGCAAACCGCACTGTGGCACTTGCCCCGACGGATCTCTTTGCTTCTCCGGCCATAATCGCTACGCAACGGGGGCACGTAACGCCGGCATTCCCAAAACTGGCCTCGCCGGTCGGCACCTCTCCATCGCCGCAGCGCGGCCACAACAGGCGACCTTCGTCCAGCGTTTCCGACCCTTCGACGGCATGAGTAATGCCCTCCCGGTCGGTCCAGCGAATGCCGACGCCATAGACCTTCGTGACTTCATTAGGGGTGATATGGGTATTCATGACCATCTCCCGTCACATGAATTGTGGTGGCCCGCCGAGGTCGGAAACCCCATACCGCCCTCCCTCGGCGAGCGTTCAATTCCCGATTTGGTACATCGGTGCCAGCAAGTGGCCTGGCAACTAAGCACGAAGCACGTGCCGTGCCAGTCAGTTGCGTTGCGCTGTGCATCGAAGCGGGATGGGTCTCACGGACGGAGCGTCGGGAATCTCTTTGACGCGTCAAGCTTGTTGGAGAGCGTAGCGCGTCACTACGCGAGGATGAGACCCACCGCCGCCGTTGCCACGACTACCACGAACAGCGTGATGACAAGCCGACCCACGGACCAATGTCGGGCTCGTGTTCGGGTGGGTGCTTGTCCCAGCCGGAGACCATGTCAATGGCAGTGGACGGTTCCGGTGCTGTTGTTCATATGGCAGCATTGACCGGGCGGCGAACTCTTGCGGCATCCCCCGCCGTGGGCCGCCGAGGCAGCGGTCTGCGCCAATGTCAGCAGCAGTGCGAGCCCGATTAAACGCATGTCACCTTTTCGCGCGCCATTGTGACCAGCCCAGCCGCGACGATCACCGCTGCACCGGCGACCGAGATCGGGTCGATTGTCTGGTTAAAAAACATGTAGCCGAACAGAATGCCCCAAGGCAGCGCGGTATAGTTGAAAGGTTGGAGGATGCTTGCCGGGGCGTTCGCCAGCGCCACCATGATGAGGCCAAGGTCGTCCCCTTCAGGAAGGGCGCGCCATCCAAGTCGGTCGCCCATCCCTACCTGGTGCTGAAGAAGACCAAGGACTGGAAGGCGCTCGAACCGAAGACGCAAAGCCACTACAGCCAAATCATTGAGACCCGCATTTTGGACGCCAAGATACTCGGCAAGCTTTTTGGTTTCGCGCCCTTCGCCGAGGTCCAGAGGAAGCATATCCTCGCCGTCTTGAACCTGCATGCCGACGAGCCGTTTGAGGAGCGCATCACGCTCATCTGCATGCGGAAATTGACGCTGGTCGCCATGGACGAGGGGTGGCGCACCGACGACCCCTGCTGCCGCATCAGGCGTAATCCGCCCACCGATGGGCACAAGGCGTGGCCGCTGAAAGCCTTGGAAGCCTTCGAGAAGCATTGGCCCATCGGGACGCCGCAGCGCACCGCTTATGCGGTGGCGCCCTGGATGGGCAATCGCTGCTCCGACGTCGCCCGGCTCAAATGGTCCGACCTGACCCGGAAGGAGATCGTCATCGACGGTGAAATCGTCACGGTCGACGGCTTCGAGTTCGTGGAGCACAAGGGCCGGAAGCGCCATCCAACGAAGTTCTTCCTGCCGCTGACGCCGATGCTGGAGGCCGAGTTGGAGGGGGTCGACCGCTCGACCACCTACGTCGTCAACAACACCGGCAACCGGCGCAGCGGCGGCTGCTACACCGACCACTCGCTTAGCCGGGGCGTGTCGCTTTGAGCGAAGGAAGCGGGCTGCGGCAACGGCTGTACGGCGCATGAGCTCCGCAAGGGTCTCGGGACGAAGCTGGCCGAGGCCGACGCCTAGACCCGCCAGTTGATGGACGTTTTGGGGCACAGCAACATCGCCCATGCCGAACTCTACTCCCGCGAGGCTTCGCAGGTCCGCCTAGCGGTCAAGGGCATGGAAAAGGTCGCCAAGGTCGAGATGGCGCGGCGGGCCGTGCGAAGCTGGCTGCCGCAAACTAGTCCCCTTGGGACACTAGACTTGGGACCACTTGGGACGCTTGCCCATTTTTTTGGAGTTACTATCGCGTTCAGCTACGAAACGTTCTTGTCAAGCATAGTCTTTTCACCTAACAGTTGGTGCCTGTGCAGAGGCACCTTCCAATCTGGAGGAGCCGTAGCAGAAGCTTACCGACGCCATTTCCCGGACGAAGACCCTCTATTTCCAGACAATCGTCCCGTTCACTTAAGCGGAATTTTGCGACACAACCATATGTCAGTCGATCTCGACTTCTAGCACGAGCGAGGGCTTCACGGGTTGTTCATGGCTGGACCAGAACCGTTGCAGCATCTCGAAATCGTGGCTTTCCTGTAGGCGCAGGGTTAGCGGCCGGACACCGGCAGCGATGCTCGGTGGCCGGGAAAGAAAGGCGTGGACGACGCCCAGGATTTCCAGTTCCTCCTCGGGGCGCTGGCACCAGGCCGACAGGACGAAGCCCAGGCGCAGTCCTTCGCCATCCTTCGTACCGCCGCGGCGGCCGGCCAGCCGGTACATTGCTAGCGACAGTGCCGGACGCTGGCCCGAGAGCGCCTTTTCGGTGGGAGCGCCTTCCTGAATATGTATCTCTTTGAGGAACACCGAGCGAAGGTGTCCGTCCAGTGCCTCTTTGAGCGCGCGCGCCGCGCCACGCAATACCGCGCCGCGGTCTTCCGCCACGCCGGCATCTGATGGATCGCGGGAGAGGCGGCCCATCTCGTACAGTTCCAGCCGGACCGCAGCCTCCAGAAGCGCCTGGCCGATCGGCACCCCGCGCTGGTCGGCGAGGAATACGGCCTTCAGGGCGGCGTTCCGGATCTCGCCTCCCGAGAGTTGATGCGCCGCACCGAGCGCAGCTAAATCAACCCCCGCGACGGCGCCAAGCATCCTGGCCCAAATCTGGTGTCGCTCGCCTGCGTCAGGGAGTGGGAACTCGGTGCGGAAGCGGAACCGCCGCATCAGCGCCTCGTCCATCCCCTGCATCAGATTTGTCGCAAGGATGATCGGCCCGTCATGTATCTCAATCCGCGGCAGTATATAGCCCAACACCATGTTCGAGAACTGCTCGCCCCCCGATGACGCCTTTTCCACGCGTTTGGAGAACAGCGCGTCAGCCTCGTCAAAGAAGAGGATCGCGCCGGCCTGCTCTGCGTCTATTAGTGTCTCGTCGATGTGTTTCTCAGTTTCGCCCACGTATTTGCTTACCAGTTGCGACAGGTCGACAGAGTAGAAGGGGCGCGAAAGTGCCGCAGCGACGGCCTCGGCCGCGACAGTCTTGCCTGTGCCTGGGCGACCGTGGAACAGGGCGACGGGGCCCCGCGCCATGTCGAGGTGCCGCCGGCCCGGATGTGTCTCGTCGACACGATCGCGCGCCTTGATGAAGTGTACCAGTCGATCCAACCCGGCACGCGCGGTTGGGCGCAAAACCAAGTCGTCGAGCGTCAGGCGTGGTGTCCGCACGACCGCACGCTGAGCTGTCGCCGCGCGAGTGCCGGCGATGAGAGCGTCGAGCGTGCGCTGCGCTTCGTCGGGCATGAGTCCGGGGGAGAGCTGGGCGAGCAATCCCGCCATATCCTCCCGTTCTGTCCGGTGGCGGCTGGCAAGGCTCCCGGCGACGCCGTCGTCGAGCATGACCCCGGCGGACTCCGCTGCAGTCAGCCAGTCGACACGGCGCTGGCTCCAGGCCGGAGGATCGCATCTTAGGTGCGGCAAACCGCAGGGCAGAGGCCGCGATGACAACAACTGCAATGATCCTCCAAAAGCGGCGGCTAGGCGGGCGGCTTCGGCCGCGGCAGCCTGCGCCGTGTCGGACGACAAGGCGCGCAGGTCGACAATCGGGCAGACATCCAGAATGAGACCAAGTCGCCATGCCGCCGCGACGGTCGCAGCGGCTGGCTCGGCGCTTCCCGGCTGAGTCAGGCGAACGTGCATTGCGCGAGTGCCGCCGGGCACATCGGCAATCGCCCGCTTGCCCAGCCCCCCTGATCCGAAGAGGATACGGGCGGGCGGGCGCGGAATTTCATTCCCTCCGCTGCCGTCTTCGCACCGAAGCTCTCCCGCTCCGGCAAGGCCTGTAGCGGGTTCACCGAGAAGCGCCGCAGCGACCTCTTCGGAGAGCGTGAAAGGTTGTCGTAGAGGGGCGTAGCGGCCGGCCGGCGCGACGATCAAACCCGACCGGCGAAGCGCCCCGCCTGAGCGCAGCAGGGCGCCTATTTCACCGCGCCGTGACGGCGCCCGAGAGAGCGCAGCGACGAGCAGCCTTTCGGTCGCAAGTGGTTGATGAGGATCATCCTGCAGAAGCGCGTAAACATTCTGATATCTCGGTTCGACGAAGGGCGCGAGAAGCATCAGGAGGATGTCGCCGGCCCCGGTTGTCCCCATCCCCAGAGCGGTCGAGATACGGGCGAAAACGAGGTCTGGCGCTGTCGGCGCGATCACCTCCGACGGACCTGCGGCAAACAGCGCCTCGGTTCGCGGACGAATGAGGTTCCGGACCCCCTCCCAGCCCGCCGATCCGTCCCCTGCAAGAAGCGCCGCGCGACGCTCCTCCGCCGCGACCAGTGACTCAAGACGGCGGTCGAGACGAATGAGCGCTTCGGCAAGGGCATGCGAAAGCATTGGATCGAAATCCTGTGTATTGTTGAACCAAGAATCTCAATCCGACACGGTCTGTCAAATGGAAGATGCACTTGACAAGTTTGCGAACCTGTCCCCAAGATTGTTGACGTTGGGTAACTAAGGATCGCGCCTAGTTCGAGCCTGTCCTTCGTGGGCATGCTTTGACTTCAGATCGGCGGGGTTCCCTCCTTAATTTGTGATGCGCCCAGTGAAGGCCGCCGCGATGCTGGCAGACGTCTTGAATGCCACGATCTGGCGTTGTCGAGTAGCCATTCGACTGGCCCATGCTCCGACGTTTGCTGGGCATGGACTCGCCGATGCGAACTACCGGCCAAGCGGGCTCCCGTACGTGTCCGTCGTGGGTCCGCTGAACCTGGAAGTCGAACCCGATCGTGACCTTCCCAACAACGCCTTCATCTTCGCACAGACGCCGGGCTACCTGGCCGGAGTCGGTGGTATGGCAGCGCGACAGGTGCCGAATGGCGGGCAGCTCCACCTGACGCTGGATGGGGACGCGGAAATAACAGTTCCGGTAAACTTCGGCGTCGATGCCGGGGCCAGCTTCGCCGATCCTGTCGCCCGTCGCGTCGCCCGGGTCGTGACCGCCGCCATCGCAGCTCGCGTCGCCGCCGGAGACGCCCGGGTGAATGGCCAACAGGTAACCGATCCCGATCGCTTGGTAGACCTGGCACGCGCCGCACTGCGCTGGGAATCGGGGCGCCAAAGGTTCCTTCTGATTTCAGGCCGGAGGGCCGTCATTGGCCAGGCCGAACGGCTCGCTGGCACCGCGCCTTCGTCCGCCGCCGTGCGCACCGGGCCCCAGGATCTGTCGGCCTCCCTTGGGTTGCGCGGCGACAGCGTGCTGACGGTGCCGTCGCGCATCGCACGGCACCGCGTCAGCCAGCCGACAGCCGTCGCGGTTGACCTGCGTCTGGACCTTTGGGCCGGGACACAGCAGCACCTGGCGGAGATGCTGGAACGCTGGGCGATGTTGACCCCGACGCGAGGACTGCTGCTGACATGTCCAGGCATGCTGCGCGACGATTTGGCGCGCGGCGCGGTCGACTTGCGACTGGCCACCGGAGTCTGGCCCGCGGAGACGTGGACGCTGGCGATAATGGACGCGGCGGCTGGGTTCGAGGATCGGATCTCGGGCCGCGCGCCGGATCTCGCCAATGGTGCCGCGCTGGTCGGCGGTCGGCTGGTGCTGGGCGCGAACGCAACAGCGACGATGAGTGTCTGGGACGCACCTGCCCTGCCCCCGCCGGACCGGCCAGATCATCCCGCGCCATCGGGCTACGCGCTGACAGTCGAACTTCAGACCGACGGCGCGCCGCAAAACGGCGAGACTGTACGCGTAGCCTCTCTGGCAACCGATGCGGGGGAGGCGTTGTCGCTGACACTGATGACACGAAGCCGGGCGGGCCGGGATGAGACGGTCCTGCAGATCCGCGCGGCCCACACGACGGGCAATTTTGCGCCCCGGGATTTCCTGATGGCCCCGGCGCAGCTTGCGGCTGGAGTTTCGATACACGCGGTGCTTGAGGCGCCGTCGGGGCGCATCTCGGCCTATGCCGACGGCGTCGCCCTGCCGCTGGACGATGCCGCCCCTCCGGCCGCCCGCATCGAGGGCGTTCCCCTTGGCGACGAGGACATGCCGCTCACGTTCGGGCGGGCCGGAAACGACCGTGAGATCCGCATCCTGCGCGCCGAGCTCCTTGGCCGTCCGCTAGGGCCGGTCGATCCCCGGCTGGCGCTGACCGGGGCCACGGCCGCGCGTTGGGCCGTCGGCGATCCGATCGGCATCGCATCGAGCTATGACGCGCGAGAGGCGACCGAGACGTTCAACGCGGTCGTAATAGCGGTCGAGGGTGACCGGCTGGTGCTGGACCGGCCGCTGCCCCGTCGCTTCGGTCGAGCGCGGTCGGTCGTCTACAAGCGGTCGCTATTCTTCGCCCAGCGCCAGTGGCGGCGGAGCGACGACCTGATGAACCGGATGTTCCGGTTGTCGGCCGAGTACCGGGTCTCGGCCTTCCTCGACGATCGCCTGCCCTCGACCACCGCGCCGATCGTGGAGTCTACCGACGTGCAACTGCGCGACATGGCCAGGACGCTAGCCGCGCAGCGTGCCGCAGCCGAGGGAGAGGAACCGCCCCCGCCTGCGCTGCCGCCGCGTGCCAGGACGCCGGGCGTCTATCCAGAAATCATCACCGCGCCGCCGTATCCGCCGCGCGCTCCGGATACGGAGACCGAAGAGGCCTGATCACACCGAGCTCAAGGAGTTGCTGCCATGAATGCCCGACTGACACCTGGGGTCTACATCGACGAAGTCTCGGGCGGCGTGCGCCCGATCGAGGGGGTCGGTACGTCGACCACCGGCTTCATCGGCGAGGCAGCGCGGGGTATCCCCAACCGCCCGACCTTCGTCAACAACTTCGGTGCGTTCCAGCGTGAGTTCGGCAATCACCTGCGGGGCGAGGCGGGATATCTCGCCCATGCCGTGTCCTCATTCTTCGAGGCAGGCGGCAAGCGCGCAGTCGTGATTCGAGTGCTGCCGGCCACGGCGACCAGCGGCCAGTCGGCGCCAATTCCGGCTCGCGGCGCCGACGTGTGGGGATTGGACCGGAATGTCCTCCGTCTCCGGGCGCGCGGCGAAGGCGTCTGGGCCGACAGCGTGCGGATCTATATCACCCGCTCGACAGTTTTCACCGAGGCGACCTTCGGCGTCCGCGTCGACTGGGTCGAGGCCGGGCGGAGCCGTACGGTCGAGACCTTCGATGCCCTGCGCATGGACCCCGAACACGAGGACTACGCCGTCCGGGTGATCAACGACCGCTCACGCTTTCTCGAGGCAGACGACCTGCTGCAGGCCGAACTGGACCTCCCGGTCCGCACGGTTCCGCCGCTGCCCGAGGCGGCGGCGCGGCTCGACCTGGCAGCGCCTTCAGGCACGTTCAACGTGGTGGAGCGCGCGACGCTCGACTTCCGTTGGCGGGACGAACTGTCGGGGGCTGCCGATGCGACCGGGCGCCTGGTCTTTCCCGATACCGATGCGGCGCTCAGTGCCGACGAGATGGCGCGGCTGCTGATCCCGGCCCTTGGCGCACGGTTCCGCGTGCTGGGGCCGGTCGAGCCCGCAGCGCTGGATTCGGCGGCGGGGCCCTTTGACGTGAGCGGCGCCGCTGGGCTCACGCTGACGATTGACGGCGTCGCCGTCGCGTTGACGTTCCAAATGCCCTCGGCCGCGTCGGTCGGCTTGGGCGCCGGCCCCTTCGTGGGCGTGGGCGCCGGGACGCAGCTCGACATCACAGTCGATGGCGTGGCGCTCAGTTACACGCTGGTCGCGGGCGACGCGGCCGGCCCGGATTCGACGCGGCAGGAGCTGAGGGCGGTTGTCGACAGGGAGTTCGCCGGCGTTTCGAGTTCGCTCACTGGAGGCGTCCTGACGATCAGCAGCGCGACCGTTGGCGCGGGGTCATCGCTTTCGGTGACCGGCGCGGCTGCGGCGGCGCTTGGCAATCCGAGCCCGGCCCAGGGTGTCGATGGCGTGGCGGACGCGACCGCCGTGACCGCCGCCGAGGTCGCCGATGCGATTAACGCGGCGCTGGGTGGCACGCCCTACGAGGCTGTCGCCACCGGCGCGGGGCTGAGGATCGTCCAGATCGACATGGCCGACCACACGCTCGCCGTGACCGCGACGACCGCGCCGAGCGCGATCTTCGCGCTTGCCGCCAACGCCAACGGCCCGACTCCAACCGGGCTGACGACCGTCGCGGTCGAACCCGCGGTGGCGACCCGCGCCTACCGGGTCATCCGGCTGCTGGCCGGCCAGGACCAGTTTGATGCCGCGGGCGCTGCGCGGTTGATCACCGTGCGTGTCACGACCGGCGCCGTGCAGAACGAGGTGCAGGTGAACATGGCCGCGGGCGCGCAACTGTCGCCCGCCGAACTGGCCGCCGCTATCCTTGGCGCGAATGGGGCCGAGAACCTGCCAGCGCTGAATGTCGAGGATGCCACCGAGTACCTGACGGTCAGTGCCGGGCCTGCAAGTGCCGGCACGACGGTCGAGATCCTGGTCAACGGCGCCGCCATGTGGCGTGACGAGGCGACGTCAGGCGGCGCGCCAGGCGCGATTGTCGACGATCACGGCGCCGTCGAAATCTCGGTGAGCGAGGCCTTCCTGCCGGGCGTTCCCCGCGTCTCGGGCCCGATCTTTCCTTCGCCCAAGGCACGCGGCCGAACCGAGAATAGTCCTTCTGCCCCGGTGCTCAGGCCAGAGGAGAGCGACGATGACCCGCTGCGCCTGGTCGGCGGCACCGACGGCACCGGCCCGGTGACGGCCGCGCAGTATGCAGGCACTGTCACCCCCACGGGCCGGCGGACCGGGCTTTTGGCCTTTGACGGCGGGCCGATCGCGATGCTGGCGCTACCCGGCCGCACCGATCCCGCCTTCACTTCCGCCGCCATGGCCTGGTCCGATCGCAACGACGTGTTTCTGATCGTCGATGGACCCGGCTCGCTGGCGCGCGATTTCGAGATCGGCGCCGACGATGTGCGGCAATATGCCGAGGGGATGCCCTCGCGGTCAAACAACGCCGCGATGTTCTACCCCTGGGTGCAGGTGCGCGACCCGGTCGGCGTCGGCCGGAACCCGACGCGGTTCATGCCGCCCTCGGGCCATATTGCGGGAATCTACGCCCGGACCGACGTGGCGCGCGGCGTCTGGAAAGCTGGAGCCGGGATCGAAGCGCAGGTCTCGGGTGCGATTGGGCTGCAGGCCCGGCTGATCGATGCCGACCAGGACCTTCTGAATCCGGTCGGCGTGAACTGCCTGCGGCAATTGCCTGGTGCCGGCACTATCGTATGGGGAGCCCGCACGCTCGCCCCAGACCCCGAGTGGCGCTACACCTCGGTCCGACGCATGGCGCTCTTCCTCAAGCGCTCGCTGAAACGCGGCCTGGTCTGGGCGGTCTTCGAGCCGAACGACGAGGAGCTTTGGGAGCAGATACGCATCTCGATCAACGGCTTCATGCTGGGCCTGTTCCAGCAGGGCGCGTTCCAGGGCGGGACGCCGGGCGAGGCCTTCTTGGTGCAATGCGATCGCGAGACCAACCCGCAGGAGCTGATTGACCAGGGCGTGGTGACCGCACGGGTGTCATTCGCGCCGCTAAAGCCTGCGGAGTTCGTCGTGGTCGAACTGTCGCAGAAATCGCTGGTGAGCTGATCCCATGGTCACCGCCCGCCCCCACGACCCATTGCGCAACTTCCAGTTCCGGCTGAAGCTTCTGCCGACTTCTGCGGGGGCTGCGGATGCAGGTCCGGCATCTGACTACATTGCCGGAGTGAAGTCGGTCTCGGGCCTGAGCGTGGCCATCTCCGCGACCGAGGTCTGGTCCGGCGGAAACAACCGGCATCGCTACGCCCAGCCCGACAAGTGTAGCTGGGAGGCCATCACGCTCCAGCAGGGATTGGCGCGAGACACTACTTTGTCGACGTGGGCCGAGGCGGCGGTCAGCTATGCGACGATAGGCGCGCCGCCGCCGGGTGTTCCGGTCAAGCGCAACGTCGTCCTAGACGTCTGGGATCCGTACAAGACAGAACCGCCCGAAGGCGGGACGGACGCTGGCCCAGGCGAGGTTCTCCCTGCCCAGCCGCTCTTCCGTTTCGTCATCCACAATGCCTGGATCAGCCGCTTCGAGGCGATGCCGGGGCTGGACGCGATGGCCAACGAAATCGCGCTGATGTCGGTCGAACTCACCCACGAAGGCTGGCACGGCCTTTCGCTCGACGGCGGCGGATCGTCCAGCAACAGCATTCTTACCGAACCCGGAGCAACCGACCTCTACCAGGAGCCTGGGCCGGATTCACCCATGTTCGCCTGAGGCGGACTGCAACGTCTGAAAGGAATTCGCCATGCCGATCGGCATCCGCTTCGAGGGCAATCGCCGCGATCCCTACCGGAACTTCAACTTCGTGGTGAAGTTCGGCAACACCGAGGTTGCCGCCTGCCGGAAGATGTCTGGGCTCGACGCCACGGTCAACGTCGTCGAGTTCCGTGCAGGCAATTCCATGCACACCAATGTCGAGCGGTCACCGGGCCGGGTCGAGTACCAGGCGGTGACGCTGGAATCCGGAAAAACCAACGACCTCGCCTTCGAGGAATGGGCGAACATGCTGATCACCAACGAGACGCGCACCACGCGGCCGGCCGATCCGGGCTTTCGTCGCGACGTGACGATCGAGGTGCGCGACGTCGATGGCACGCCGGCGCTGAAGTACATCCTCTACAAGGCCTGGGTCACCAAATACACCGCCATCTCGGACCTGGCCGGAGACGGCAACGATACAATTATTGAGACGCTGGAAGTGACCCACGAGGGCTTCGACCGACTGCCGGTTCAGGCCGGCGGTGGCGCGGACGAGGAAGAGGCGGCGGCCGAGTAGGCCCGATCCTGGATTTTGGAGGGGCCGGGCCGAGACCCGGTGCCCGCGCGTCTTTGCCTTCGGGAGTGAATAATGTTTTCGAACGAGAGGCACATTCTGCTGGATAGGGGGCTCACCGATGCCGCCGGCGCGCGCCACCGGCATGCGCGGCTGGCGCCCGTGGACGGGCGCGCCGAGGAGGCGATCGCTTCGCTTGCGGGCCGTCCGGTGAGCGGGCCGCAGAAAGACCGGGTGCTAACCGGCACGCTGGCCGGACTGGGGGGCTATGACACGGTTACGCCGGACCTGGCTGCCGCACTGTCGCGTTCGGATCGCGACCGTCTATTCCTGGAGTTACGAGCGACGCTCTTCGGCGAACGGATCCAGTTGACGACACGCTGCTTGAACCCGGCCTGCAGGGCTGAGGCAGACATCGACCTTACCCTGTCGGAGCTTGTGCCGCCGGCACCGCCCGAGCCGCTCCCCGAAACGGTTGAAGTCGTCCTCCCGGGCGGGACGGTGCGCCTGCGTCCGGTGATCGGCGCCGACGATCCCGAGGCCGAAGAGATCTGGCCCACGCTGGTGACCGAGGGCGACTGGGCGGCGCTGGGGCCAGCCGACCGGCAGCGCGCCGCGCTTGCGCTGGCCGAAGCCGACCCCGGCCCCGCGCTGGGCTTCGCGGTCGGCTGCCCGGAGTGCCACCTGCCGATACCGATCGAGATCGACCCGCTCGAGCTTTTGGCGCGCGAACTGCAGATGGGCGCGCACAGGCTACTGGCCGAGGTGCATTCTCTGGCGTTCCACTACGGCTGGTCCGAGGCCGAGATCCTCGCCCTGCCCCGCAATCGGCGCTGGCGATACCTGGAGCTGATCTCGGCCCAGTTGACCGGGGGCGCCCTGACGGACGGATGGAGGTGACGATGGCGGTCGTCCAGATCGGAATGTCTCGGCGCGATCTGGAATACGAGCTGCAGTGGAAGCTGCGGCGCGCGCCGTCCGATCCCGCACGGCTGCAGGATTTCATGAACGAGCTTCTCGTCCACTTGATCGACATGAACAACCAGGCGATCGCCGCCTCGCTGGCTGATCGCGACCGCAAAGACCTGCCCGAGGGAGGCTGACCATGCCCGTGCGCGCCACCACCTCGGCCCCCAGCCCGCAGTTGCCCAGGCTGGAGCGCGGCAAGCTGATCCGGGTGAACGCCGTCGCCGAGGCGCAGGGCGCGACGGCCGACACAGGCGGTCTGCCTACGGCGGCGCTGGTCTTCCAGTACAACCCATCCACCATCACCCGGTCGCGGACCGGCCGTTGGGAGACCCGTACCAAGCGCAATGAAAAGGTCGCGACCGCGCAGGAGCAGCGCGCCGCCTCGGGCAGCGGATCGGCCAATCTCCTGGCAGAATCCGAGACGATCTCGCTGAAGGTGACCTTCGACGCGACAGAGATGATCCTGAACGGCGAGGCGAAGGACGGCATCCTGCCGGAACTTGCGTTCCTGGAAAGCGCCTCGCTGGGCAAGATACAGGAGCGGCGCAAGCAGGGCGGTGACGGTTCGGCCGCACGAACGGTGCGGCCGGACGAGATGCTGCTGGTGCTTGGACCGCGGCGGGCCTTCCCGGTGGTGATGACCGGGCTGACCATTACCGAGCAAAAGTTCGCACCCGACCTGACGCCCATCCGGGCCGAGGTGGACCTGAAGTTCAACGTGCTGGAGCCGGTGGATGTCGCGTACAACACTTGGGTCGCGACCGCCTTCGATCAGATCGTCAGCCGCCGCACCAGCCTGTCGGCGACGGTCGAGGAAGCCGGGACAGTGTCCGACATCCTGTCAAGCGCGGTCGCCGGAGCCGGTTCGGGCATGGGTTCGGATGGGACTGAGATCTGACCATGATCAAAAACCGCAATTCGCGTCATAATGGCCTGGCCACCTACCGGGTGCCGATCCCCGGCCGCGACGGGACCGCTGACATCTGCCAGCCGCGCTTCCGCCCGACCGTCCTGCCAGAGACGGTGACGCAGGCCATCAGTGCCCAGGATCGGCTCGACACTTTGGCCTCTGCGCTGACCGGCGATCCCCAAGGCTTCTGGCGACTTGCCGACCTGAACCGCAGCTACGATCCGGCGAGCCTGCTGGACCCTGGCCGGACGATCCGCGTGCCCCGGAGGGTGCGATGACCACACTACAATACGAGCCGCGACTGCGGCTCTGGATCGATGGGGTCGAACTGCCGCTGGCGGGCGACAGAGTGTTGGAACTGGAGGTCGAAGAAAGCACGGACGCCGCGTCGTCCTTCCGGATGACTTTCGACATGAGCCCGGTCAGCGACGCGGCCGAGGGCGACTGGAGTCTTCTGGAACGCGGGCCCTTCCAGGAAGCCACTGGCGGACCGACTCTGGAACTGATGAGCCGTATCACAATAGGCTTCGTTCTAGCCCCCGATCCCGGGGCAGGCGAGGTCATCGCCGAGAACGTCTTCGATGGTTACGTGACCGAGATGCATCCGGTCTTCGGCGAGGCCAGAGTCGAGGATAGTCGGCTGGAGGTATCGGGGCTGGATGCCTCGTGCCTGATGCATTTCCAGACCGTAGTCAAGACCTGGTCGGGCAAGTCCGACAGCGAGATAGCAGCCACGATCTTCCAGAAATACGGGTTCAAGACCGACGGAACCTCAATCGAAAAGACCGCTCCGGTGCGCGAACTGGTGCGCGGTGCGATGGTGCAGCGTTGCACTGATGCTGAGTTCCTACGGCTTCTGGCACGCCGGAACGGGTTCGAGACCTATGTCGAGCTGGAACAGGGCGAGATCACCGAGGCCGCCCATTCTACCGTCCAGACGCGCGGCCATTTCCACGCCCCGGGCACGGAAGGCCGCGAGGTCGACACGACCAAGGTGCAACCCGAATTGCAGCTGTTCCCACGCGACGCCCCGTCGTTGCTCGAGTTTGACGCACGCTGGGAAAGCCACCAGCCGACACGAATGCGTAGCTGGCGGCTGAACGAGCTTACCCGGTTGATTGAGCGGAAGGACACGACTGACCCAGGATATCCCCGTCTGGGCCAAGACCCGCGCGAGAAAATCATCGGCGCGCGGCTAAAACAGATCGAGTTCGGCGGCCCGGCGATGGACCCGTCGGAGGGCGCGAAGGCGGTCAATGCCGACACGGCACTGAACGTGCTAGAGGCGAGCGAGATATTCTCCGGCCGGACACCGCATCACTCGACTGAACTCGAAGCGATGAACACCGCCGCGATGCGCGAGGCCGACTGGTTCGTGCGGGGCGCAGGCGTCGTTCGTGCTGAACGCTACCCGGCGATCGTGCGGCCGCGCCGCCCGGTCGGGCTAAATGGCGCGGGCCATCTTTTGAACGGCATTTGGTATTGTCTTTCGGTGTGCCACCGCTGGGCCCGTAACCAGCATCTTGCCGAGGGCGCGGAGAGTGAACAAGTCAGCCGCCGCTACGAAGCCGATGTCCGGCTCGCCCGCCACGGACTGGGACCGGGGGCCGGCGCGGCGTCGCGGGAGGCCGCATCATGAGCTTCTCCGCAATCCGCTTCCCATTCGGCATCAGCGCGCGCGGCGCGGTCTCGGGCGCTTCGCGGACCGACGTGATTCGCCAGCAGATCGAGCAGGTCCTGTTCACCAACCCCGGAGAAAGAGTTGGCCGACCGACCTTCGGCTGCGGGATCGAGCGGCTAGTCTTCGCCGGTACCGGATCGGCCACGATCGCGGCGGCGGAATACACGATCTCCGTCAACCTGCGCGAGGCGATGGGCGACCTGATCGACGTGGATGCAGTGCGGGTAACTGCCGAGGATGCCGAACTGTTGATCGACATCCTTTTCACCATCCGCGCCACCGGCGAAGAGCTGCACATGGCCACGACCCATCCGCTTGAGGGCGCAACGTGACTACCCGCACGCTCGATCCGCGTAACCTTGAAAAAGCGCTGCGCGCGGCGCAGGTGGCCTTTGCCGCGCGCGGGGTCGGCGAGGCCGAGACCTGGGTGTTGCCGCAGGGGCGTTACGTGATCGAGGCGCCTTTGGCGCTGGGTGCCGATGGGCTGATCCTGACGCTGCGCGGTGCGGGGCGCGGGGCGGAGTTGCACCTTGGCCAGTCGGCTGCACTTTCGTTGGTCGGCGCGCGGCTGCAGGTCGAGGGGCTAAGGATCACCGCTGCACGGGGCGTGCATACTGGGCTCGCAGCCCGAGCCTCAATGAGCCTACGGGTAAGCGGTGTGTTTGTGTCGGGGCTCTCCGCGAACGGAGACCTGACCGGGCTCTCGCTGCAAGCGCCGGACGTGCGCCTGGCGAATGTCGGTGTCTCCAGCCTGTCATCGGAGAACCGTGTCAGGGGAATTGCGGTGCAGCCGGGCGGAAAGATTCAAGCCGAGAAACTGCGAATCGGCGAGATACGCGGCTCGGAGGTCCTGGCGTTCGACGGGACCGGCGCGTCCGAGGTGCGGTTTACAGGCCTTGCCATCGGGACCCTGCGTTCGGACGGGCCGGTGACCGGCGCCAGGATTGGCGGGACTGTCCTGACGCTGAAAGAGGCCACCGTCTCCGATCTGAAGGCGGGGGGACCGGCGCTCGGGCTTTCGCTGGCCGCGACCGGCACGGCGATCGTCGGTGATCTGCGGGTTTTCGATCTAACGGGTGCGGGCGCGCCGGGACTGCCGTTCGACGATCTCGACGGAGACGGCGCATTGGGTCTCTGGCTTGCCGCACCCGCCGGACGGCTGGAACGTGTGACGATCGGCACACTGACAGCTTTGGCGGGGCGCGATATCGCGCTGCGCCTTCCCGCGGACTTCCCGGTCCAGGGCCTCTCGGTCGCGCGTTCGCTCGATGGCGGCGACCTGGCGGCTGCGCTGGCCTCGGCTCAGGCAGCATTGGAGGCAAGCCCGGCCGGCGCCGTGGCCGAGTGGTCGCTGCCCGCAGGTGACTTCCACCTGGCGGCGGGCCTTGCGCTCGGGGCCGCCGGCCGGGGTCTGACGCTTCGAGGCGCGCCGAAGGGGCGCGGCAGTACCCGGCTAAGCTTCGAGGCGCAGGGAGGAGGGCCGGTAGCGGGCGACCTGACGGCGCTGGAGCTGACTGGCACCGAACTGAGCCTCACAGCGCTCGGCATCGACGCCCGAGCCACCGGATTCCTGACGGCTCTCGCCATGACCGCCACCACCACGGCCCTCTGCGAGGGGGTGAGCTTCGGTCCGCTTCGCGCCGGGACCACAACGGGTGTTACGGTCGACGCGCCCTCCGTCACACTGCGTGACCTAGCGGGCGATGACATCGGCGCGACGGCCGGCCACGTCATCGGGCTCGCACTGACCGGCGGTGATGCGGCAATTGCGGGCCTGTCGCTATCAGGTCTGGCCGCCTCGGGCGACGTCACCGGCATTTCCACAGATATGACCGCAGGCGCCAGCTTCTCAGCCGCGCGGATCAACGGTCTGACAGGCCGGATCGCGACCGGGCTACTGGCGCGCGTCAGTGGCGGCGCGCCAGGCATCATATCGGCATTGGACGTGCGGCTGAGTGGGTTGGAGGCGCGCGCCGGCGGCGACATGGCACTCGGAGCGGCGATCCTGTGCCGGGGGGATGTCGAACTGAGGGCGCTGGGCACGAAAGGATTACTCGGCGAGCGGGCATTAGGCGTTTTGATCGCCGCGACCGGCAGCGTCGACTGGCTGGCCGGAGAGACGACCGACATCCAAGGCCACAGCACCGGCGCGGCGGGCGCGCGCATCGTGGTCGCGGCCCAACCCGCGCGCGATGACGGAACGCCGGGGATTGCCCTGCGGGACCTCGTCGTCGAGGCGGTGCGCGGTGCCAACCCGTCCGGCCAGAGTGCGCCAGCCGACAGCTGGCTGACCTTGGGACCGGAACTGGCCGAGGCGCTGATCGTGGGCGGTGTCGCCGCGCTTCCCGGCCCGGGAACGGCGGGCCATACGCCGGAGGTCACAGGCCTGTCGGTCACCGCGCCGGTTTCAGACTTTGCCGAGTGGCTCGGCGGGCAGGATCCAGGCTCGCTCACCGTCGAAAGTTGCCTCGTCCGACGTGTCACGGGCACAGCGGTGCAGTTCGACGCCGCGCTGCGTGATGTCTCTCTGCGCGGGACCGAGGTCTGGACCGCCAGTAATACCGGATGGATCGACGCCGAACGCGTGCTGCTGGCGAATCTGACGGTTCACCACGTGGGTCATGGACTCGACTGCACGACCTCCGACGTGACCGCGGTGAATTCGCTTTTCACCGCGACGGACAACGGGCCGGGCCTTTTCGTCGGCCTGGGCGGCGACCTGAACGGCGGCACCTCCTGGGCCAGCCTCGGCAGCGCGCCTCTGGCGCCCGAGCCTGATCCGCTGCCCTACGTGGCGTCAGGTCCCACGACGCCTGTTCCGGCGACGTTCCTCGCCGGGACGCTGACACCAGCGACTGACATCGACCTGTCGCTTCTACCCGGAAACGCGCTCGATCCCCTGGCAGAGCCGGTGCCGGGGGATGCGCCTGGGGCACCGGTCTGGATTGGTGCCAGCCAGCCGCGCGCGGGCGGGCACTGCGTCTTTGCCGATCCCGACCCCCCGCCGGCGCTCGCGCCGCTGCCTGCGCCAGAACCCAGCCCCTTCGTAGACTATGTCGGTCGCGACGGGAGCGCTTTCCTCGCGACGATGATGGCTCGCGCCGGGGTCGTCATGCCCGAATGGACAACGCGGACGGCGGGCGACTTCACAACGATGTTGATGGAGATGCTGGCGTCGGAGATGGACCTCGTCGCCTACCGGCAGGAAGAGGCGGTTGCGAATGGCTACCTGTCTACCGCTACGCTGTGGCGCGCGCTCGAAGATCACGCGAGGCTGGTCGATCACATGCCCGACCGCGGTCACTCGGCGAGCGCTATGCTGCGGTTCGAGGTGACAGACGCGGCTGCCCTTGGTCTGGAGGCCGACTTCGCGGCGGGAGGGACACTTGAGATTCCTCGCGGGACCCTCGTCGTGAACCCCGATGCCGACGCACTGTCGCTTGTCTTTGCGACGGAGGCGACGCTGGCCTACGACCCGCTGGTCGCCAGCCTGGATCTGGTCGAGGACAGCGTGATCCTGTCCGGCGGGCTTACCGCACGGGTCGCCGGCGACCTTGCGCCACGGCTCGCCGGGCGCTGGCTGGTGGTCGAAGGTACAGGGCCAGACGGCGAGGATCTGCCGCGCCATGTGGTTCGCGTCGTCTCGGTCGAGCAGGGCGCTGATTCCACGCTGATTGCCTGGGATCCCCGTCGCCCTGCACCGGCCGAGTATGCCGCCGGGCGCTGTACGCTGCGCGGCAATGTCGTTCCGGGCCATCACGGGGTGCCGCTCGAACCACTGGCGCCGGGAGTGGAGGCCTCGGCCACGGCGGCAGATCCGCTGGCGCCCTGGCGTGCGATGATGACGCTGGAAGTGACGGCGCCTACGGGCCGGCTGGCCGAGGTCACCCTGCCGGTCGGGCCGGTCAGCCGGCACCGGTCAGGTTGGCCCCTGCCCGACGAGGCGCCCTCGATAGGCGCGGCGCGGATAGCCGCCACCCTCGATGGCATTCCGCTAGCGCTGGTCGAGGACCTGTCGGCCGAGACCGGCGGCGCGCCGACCATGTCCCTACGCTCCTCGCGCGCGGGGCGGCCCGGGCTGGCAATCGCTTCGGCAGGGGACGGTGGTCGCCTGGAGCTCGCATTGTCGGTCGGCCTTGGCGCCATCGGGAATGTCGGCCGCGGGGCGCTGACCCGTGTACTCACTTTCGGCCCGGGCAGCGAGATAGAAATGCTCCTGCCGGGCCGTGCCGACCGGCTGGACGTACTGAGCCGGGCCATCGCAGTCACCAACGATCTGCCCGCGACCGGCGGCCGCGATCCCGACGGGATCGAGACGATCCGGGCCACGGCGCCGCTGGCGCATCGCCGGGCTCTTTCGGCAGTCGCGCCGCGCGACTACGAGCGACTGCTCGAGGCAATGGACGAGGTCGGCGCTGCCCGCGCCTCGGTGATCGACACCGGCCTCGGCCGCACCGTCTTGGTGACCGCGCTGATGACCGGCGAGGACACTCTGACGCTGGACGAACTCGCAGAGGCTCGCGAGGCGGAGCGGCTGCGACGCTGGGCGCTGACCCGGAGGCGTCTGGCCGAAATTCGGCTCATGGGCTTCGACGTTGAACTGGTGCCGCCGGACTTCGTGCCTCTGGACATCGACTTGGCGGTCGACATCGCCGACTGGGCTAGTGCCGACCGGGTACAGCGCGGGGTGGAGGCCGCGTTGCGCGACGATGGTGGGCTGTTCGATCCAGACCGGTCGGGCCTTGGCCGGGACGTGACGCCCGACGCGATTCAGCGCGCGGTGCTGGCGGTCGAAGGCGTCACCGCGGTTCGTATTCTGCGGCTGCGGCGGCTGGCGCCGGGCGCACAGGATTACGCCCGCGCGATCCAGATGCCCATCGGCGCGACCGAGGTCGCGGTGCTGGCCCGACCCTTCGGCGGTCCGGACGGCGTATTGACAGTCACCACCTGCGGAGGGATGGCATGACCATCACCCAACGCCCCGCCCCAGCGACAAGCCGCGTCCGAAGCCACCCCGAACTGGTGCGCGAGATCGCCGACGCGGCGCGGCGCGCCTTTGCAGGGGCCGAGACGCCGTGGGATCCGCGGCGCGACCGGCGCGAGGTGCCCGACCCCGGCCGCGGCTTGATCGACTGCTATGCGCTTCCGCTCCATGTGCTGTGGACCTACCAGGAGGAATGGGCGCGTGAGGGGTTCTTGCCATGCCTGAGGCTCGACGCCTCGCGCAAGCGCCTCCTGGAGCTGGTCGCCACGCCGCCGACGCCCGGGCTCGCCGCGTCGGGCCTGCAGCACTTCGTGATTAAGCCAGGCCGCAGCGCTACCCTCCCGCCCGAGTTCCGGCTGACGGCACCCGCCGCTGGAGGTCGCCCAGAGGCGCAGTTCGAGACGCTGAAGGCGGCCGAACTCTCACATGAGAGGAACGCCTTCCTGCCGTATCTTCCGACCGTGCTCCCCGCGCTAGACACCGCTGGAAGCATCGCCGCCTCGGCGCAACTGCTCGATCCCGAAATCTTCGTGCCGCCGCCGGGCGCTCCGCTTCTACCGCAGTTGGAGCGGCGGCTCGCAGCCGGGCTGGCTGGCGACGTCGCGCGCCGAAACGCCGACCGCATGCGGACACGCGCCTTGCAGCGCGCCGAGACCCTGCGCGAGTTGCAGGAGACGGGGGCCATTGACCCGTTCTCGGAGGCTTTCCAGACGCTTTGCGCCGAGGTCTGTGCCGCGCAGTCACTTGCGAACGAGGTGCCGGCCGATGCCGAGTTCGGCCCTCTGTCCGAGGCGCAGGAGATGCTGCTGGGACAGTTTGGCAAGATGGCCCGGCGCCAGCCGTCGGCCATGGCAGGGCTCGAATCCGCACTGGCCCGACAGGCAAGCGAGAGCGATGCCGACTGGTCGCGCCGGCTGGATCAGACCACCGGTTTCCTGGACGCGCTGGTGAACGGGCTGATGCAAGACGCGCGCGACCAGATGGTGCGACTCTACGGGCCGGGCAAGCTCTCGCGGCTCGACCGGGCGCTGCGCGCGCCGGGCGATGGCGCGCCTGGCCAGCCGCCGCGCGGCTTCGCTCCGGTGGGGACGGATACCGTATTCCTGCTGTCGAGCCTCGACGAGTCCCGCGCGGAGCGGACTCAGAGCACCTTCCTGCGGACCGGCGACTGGCTTGTCGTGGCCGAAACCTCGCGCACCATCCTGGCGAACGGTGACGTGCGCGAGGACATCGCCTACCGCCAAGCAGTGCAGGTTATGCGCGTGTCCGAAGCCGTACCCGATGGCCGCAGCCTTGCGATGACGCAACTGACCTTCCGCCCCGCGTTATCCCGCGCCATGTGGCTCAGCGACACGATGATTTTAGGCAACATCGTGCCCGTCAGCCATGGCAAGACTGTGCGCCGCACCGTCACGCGCGCACAAATCGGCGCGGCGGGGCTTGTACTAACCGGCGATCCGCTGACCTGGTTGCCTGATCCGTTGGCTCCGGCTGGGCGCAAGACGCAGGTCTCGCTCAGGATCAGCGGACAGGTCTGGACCGAGGTGCCGATCGCCGCCATTTCCGAGGCCCCGCCGGGCGCCTTCTTCCTGGCGATCGACGCCGAGGGCGTGGCGCGGCTGCGGATCGGGGCGGGTGACGTCGACGCGCCGATCCCGGCCGACGCTCCCATCGAAATCAGCTATCGGGTCGGGTCCGGCCCGGACGGCAACCGTGCCTCGGGTGCGGTCAGCGAAGTTGCCACCGCGCACAGCGCCATCGCGGCAACGTTCAATCCCCTGCCAATGGAGGGTGGGATCGCGGCCGAGACCGCCGAAGAGGCACTGGAGGCCGGGATCGCCGCCTCTGTCCTAGACCGCGCTGTCTCGGTCGCGGACGCGCGGCGGCTGGCGCTGAACTACGGATCGGTGCGTCGTGCCGCGGTGCGTCGTCATCGGCGCCGTGGCGGCACCGTCGAGGCGCGGGAGCGGCTGGACATAGTTGTGTCTGGCATCGCCGGTGCGGAGCTCTCGGCGGTCGAGTTGTCGGATCTCACCGCATTCCTTCTGGCCCGGGTTCCGCCGGGTATCGCGCTTGACGTGCGCAACCGCCAGATCGCGCCAATTCTCTCAAGGCTTCGCCTCAGGGTCGAGCCGGGCGCCTCCCCGCTGGCGGTCATCGCTGAGGCAAGGGCGCGGCTGGGATATGACCCGGCCGACCCGCCGGGGCTTCTCGATCCGTCGAAGGTGGAACTGGGGCAGACCCTGAACCTGTCGGACTTGCATCGTGCTCTGTCGGGTATTCCGGGGCTTGCCTCACTGCATGTCGAGGCATTCCACCGCGGCGGAGAGCGTTTCCCGCGTCGTGCGGACCGGATCGCGGTGGACTTCGCGGAATTGCCGCTCTGGGCGAGGCGTAGCGCCAACGCCGAGCCGCTCGACATCCGTTGGGAAGAGGCACGCGACTTGCCATGACCTTGCCCGCCACACCGACTCTGGCCGACCTGACCCCACGCGCCCAAAGACTCGCCGGCCTGGTTCCGGGCGTCTACCATCGCCAGGACGCCCGCACCCAGCCGGAGCGCCCGCTCCTGCGGCTGCTGCAGGCGCTGGCCGAGCCGCTCGACATGCTGGAAGCAGCTGTCGACACGCTGCACGAGGACCATTTCGTCGAGACCGCCTCGGACGAGGCGCTGGCACTGATCGCCGATCTGGTGGACGCGCGGCTCTACCGCGATGGGGCGCCGACCAACCGTGCGGTGATCGCGCAGATGATACACTGGCTGCGCCGCAAAGGCACGGTGCAGGTGCTCGAGGACGTTATCTCCGGCTCCACCGGTTGGAGCGCCGAAGTTGAGGAGGCATTCCGTTCGCTGTTCGTCACCCAGCGGCTGGATCATCCGGTGCCGCAACGGGGACTGACCGCAGTGACCTGGGATCCGATCGGGCTAGCCGATCCTCTGTCGCGGCGTGCCGCTCGTGGGACCGGGCCGCGCGACGCGGCGCGGTTGATGGACCGGGACGCGCTGGTCCGGGCCGAAGGCGAAACGGTGGAAGCCGCACTGCGCCGGCTTGGCCAAGCCGATGCCGGACGCATCGCCGTCGCGCCGCGCAACTTGGATCTCAACGGCTGGGCGCAGCCGCATATCGCCCTGATCCGGACCTCGCGACTTGCCAGCGCATTTATTGAGGCGCGCTCGCCCGGCAGTGCGCATCCGTTGGCGGGACCCGATGGACGCGGCACGATCCGTGAAATCGCACATCGCCATCGGGCGAATGTCAGCTTCATCGGCTTCACGTTCGACCCCGCGGGCGGTGTGGAGCGTGCGGTCTGGGACGCGCCGGTCGAGGCCGACTATGCCGCCGCCCGCCTGACGCCGGCACATGAACCGCCGCCGGAGCCCGTCCCTGAACGCAGGGCGACGCAGGTTCTGACGCCGACAGCACTGGCCGTTGCGGGCGCCGAGGTCGAGGCGAGTGGTGCGCTACAGATCGAGGTCGACGGCGTCTGTCTGGTCGGCGCGGATGTTCCGGAGGATATCGGCCCGGCTGAGTTCCGCCCGGTGATCGGCGATCCGGTTCTGCGCCTTGCGGATGCGGATCGGCCCTCGCCTGCTGACCGCTGGACCTTGCGCCTTGTCGCGTTGGACAACGATGCAAGCATTGCCGCGACCGTAGCCGGCAATGTCGCGCTCGGCGCGGCGGGAGCGGAGAACGCCGCGACGCTGGAGTTCCGCGCGACAAAGGGTCTTGTCGCGGCGCCGACCGAAGGACCGGCCGCGCGATTTCAGGCAGGCGGCGCCGTCGCAGCGATACGGCTGACCCGCGACCAACTGGACCGGGGTTACCGCCGTGCGCCGAATGGCGACTGGACCTCCCAGACCTTCGGCGTTGCGGGCGGCGCCCCCTTGAGCCCGGTGGTCGCAATGGCCGACGCCGGGCCATTGCGGTTGGTCCGGCTGGAACGGCGTGGAGTTGCGATCGGCCTCGCGGCGCTGCAGCCCGCTAGCGGGCCGGGCTGGAGCTTTGCACCGCTCGACCTTGGCGCGCTTGCCGCTGAGAACAGGCCCGACACCGATGCCCCGGTCGATGGACCGTTCCATGCTCTCGTGGCGGCGTCGGACGGGTCGCTTCTGCTGATTGGCGCGGACGAGCCCGAGGCGGGCCTCGGTCTTTGGCGGATCGCTGATCCCCTGGGCAATCCCGCGATCGACCGAATGGACGCGGCCCCTGCACTGCATCCCGCGGCGCGGCTTCTGCCGATGGCCTGTCTGCATGGTGACAGGCTTTGCATCTTCGGCGGCGCCGACGAGGCGGCCGACGGTGCGGAGCCCGAGCCGCGCGACGACCTGTGGTCGATCGCGCTTGCCGGGCCTGAGGCGTTCACCTGGCGCCCGCATCACATGCGCCTGCCGCGTGGCCGGCAGGGAGAGATTCCGCGAATAGGGGGGCAGTTGGTCTCGACGCCGGAGGGTCTGGTGGCGATCGGCGGCGCGTCGAAGCCGGGATCTCTGTCAGCGGCTGTCTTCCTGAGCGATCTGGCTGGACCTCGACCTCGATGGACCGAACTCTCCGACATACCGCTCGAGGAGGCCGGCGCGCCGGGCGCGCTTTGGGCCGCCCATGTCGGCGGCCGCTTGCAAGTGCTAGTTTGGGCGAACCGCACCGCGCCGCGCCTCATGCGGCTGAATGCGACCGCCACGCGGTGGGAACAGGGTCCGCTGGAGCGGGACGGCAGCCCGAACCCGCCCACGGACGGCGATGCGCTGTTCGTCGGGGAGGAATTCATCGTCACCGGCCCGCCGCCGCTGCCGCCGTCCGAGGTTGTCTTCTCGCGCGGCGCGAGGGCGCAGATCGCCTTCCTGCCCGCCGTCCATCTGACCCGCGAAGCGGACATGGCTCTCTTCATCGTCGAGGTTGACGGCACCGCGCGCCGCTGGCTTCCGCCCGGCGAGTTGGCGCAGCCGAGTTTCCACCTGGGCGGGGGACGCGCCGCACCGACAGCGATCCGCCGGGAGGTCGCACCCCGCTTCGGCGCGTGCGAACGGCTGGCATGGCAACCGCTCAAGCTAAGACAGGTGTCGCTTTCGCCATGGGACAAGCCGCTGGCGCTCGATCTATCCGACACGGTGGGCGTCGATCCACGCCTTGGGCGGGTAGTGATGCGGCAGGGCCTGGCACCGGGCCGGATCAGCTTTTCCAAGCGTGTCGCGCGCCCTGCCCCGGCTGGTCCGGGGTTTGAGGCATTCGAACCCTCGATCCAGCGCACATGGGCGGATCCGGGGGCGCGCGGCGATGCCGTCGTACGCCGGGTGCCGAGAGACCTGGACATGACATACGTCGACCCGCAACTTGCCGGCGAGCCTGCGCCCCTAGGCCTTTACGCTGCCGACCTCGCGATGGCGACAAGCGGCGGTAATGCGCATGTCGTTTTTGCGGGATCGCCTCGACTCGGGCCGACGCACCTGCGCCTTGCCGAGGGGAGCCGCACTGTCATCGGCCACGGCGCCCCATCGCACGTTCCGTTTATAGCTCCCGATCCGGACGGCACGTCGCTCACGCTGGCGGAGCGGATGTCGGCCGGGGGGGAGGCCGACGAGGGACCGCACGTCTGGCTTGGCGGGCTGGACCTGGGTGGGCGCTTGGAAGGACAGATGTCTGCAGGACGGATCGACGTGCGGTGGTCCTGGCTCGGCCGGCCGGGCGCGACCGGATTGTCGGTTCTTGGCGCCGGGTTCCAGTCTGGGCCGGCCTTGTACACGGTGCCCGAGGCGATGCTGTTCGTCTTTCTGCACGGCTGCCATGTCGGCCGGGCGGCACTGCCACCTTGGGCGCAGTTGATCGCGACCGGCTGCACCTTTGATGCGGGGGATCGCGGCGCGGCGGCGATCGATGCAACTGGAGGGCGTATCCGGCTTAGGCACTGTACGGTCCTGGGCACGACCCTTGCAGGGCAGATGGAGGCCTCGTCCTGTGTCTTTGCGGGAGAAGTCATCGCAGGCCGCCCCGACCTCGGTCACCTCAGGTTCTCCGTCCTGCCAGAGGGTGGGCGGCCGCCGATGCAGTTTCGCTCGATGGTTGCGCCAGTTTCGTTCACCTCGGCCCTACCGGGCTGTGCGTCGTACCTCGCGCTCGACGACAACAACCCGCCCGCGCTGATGATGGCCGGCGAACGGGGCCAGAGCCCGGGCGCTTACGCCGACCGCGTCGGCGCCTGCCACGAGATGATTTCGAGAACCGAAGACTTTCTGCCGATGGGCATGACGGCCCTTCACGAGGACCGCACCCGCCGCGTCGGCTTTGCCATGAATCGGAGGCTGCCATGAAGGCCCGCACATCTCGATCCCGCTTCGACGAGCGCCGGCGCTTCAACTTCGTAGGCGAGGAGATGGGTCGCGCCCGACTCGATTCGGACGCGAACGAACAGGCGATGATAACCCGTACCGATGCGTGGCGACGGTCCGGCGATGTGGCCGAGGGATCGCCGGACGACGGGTTCCTGGTATCAGAGTACAACCTGCTGGACCCTGTGCTGGGTCTGGCGGGCTGGCGCGGCGCCGGCCTGCCCCCCGGCGACCTGCGCAACATTCGGATGGAGGTGGGCCTGGCCCGGCGCGATCCCGAAAGCCTGCCGCAAGTGATTCGGGCGCGTGGCGTTACCGCGCTACACCGGACCTTCCCGGCGTGGCTTGACCTTCTGTCGCGGCCTGTCTCGGGCATCGAGGGCGCCGCGACCTTCCAGGCCGCCGCGCTAATCGCTCAGATCCGGTTCGACCGTCCGCCGACCGACGACGAGGTGGTGAACATTCGCATCATCTTCGAGGACGCGGCCGGGCAGGCGCGAGAGGTCGCACCGGTCGATCCCGGCGTGCAGGCGGGCGAATGGCGGCAGATTAGCGTCCCCCTTGCCGCCTTCGCCGCCTTCCCGCGCTCCAACGCGCCGAACGGCAACGCAAGGCTTCTGGTCCGTGGCTGGGGTCTCGCCGGCCTGCCGCCGCGCGCCGAAATCTTTGTCGACGCGCTGCTGGCCGTCGATGACGACCTGCCGGAGACCGACCTCGTCCTGCGCGGCGGCGATGGGACGGTGACCGGCGCGGGCCGGGTCTTCGTCGCCGGTCGACGCAGCTTCATCGAGGGCGACTGGCGCTACTCGGCGCAACCCGATCTGCCAAACCCGGTGCCGCTGGTGCGACCCGGCGACCTCAGCCGGCGGCATCTGCTCTACTTCGATATCTCAGACCGGCCGGTCCACAGCTTCGATGACAGCTTCCTCGAGGAACCAGCGCTCGCGGGCGAACCGACCACCTTCCGCTCGCGGATGGTCACACAGATCCGCGCAGTCGAACTGTCCAGGGACGCGCCGCTTCTGCCGCCCGAGCCGATGGGCGGCGGCCTTCTCACCACCAACCTCGCCGAGGGCGCGAGGCCGAACCGGTTCCCGATCGAGGACCCCGATCCCTGCCGCGACCGTTGTCTGTTCTCCGAGAACCTGTCGTCCGGCGAAGGCTACCGCGGCAAGATCAACGCCCATGTCCGGATCGAGATTCTGCACGACGGCGCGGGTCTCGCCGCCCCTGTGATAGCGTGGGCGCGCGACAACGCCGCGCAGGTCTCGCCCCTGATCGAGGACGCGGCGCAGACGTCAGCCTCCGTCGTCATCAGCCACGAGGAGGCGGGGCGCTACTCGGTCGACGACCTGGTGGTGGTGGAGGACGATTGGACCCGACTTGACCCCGGTCGCGACGGGCACCGGCCGACGCTGCGCCGCATCCGGGCGGTTGACACCGCCACCGGGCGGCTGGAGTTTTTCGCAGGGGCCGAGGCGCTTGCAGAGGTGCCTGCGGCGCTGAACGTCGGCGGACCACTCGGCCGTGCGTTGCTGATGAGCCGCCACGCCGCGGTGCGACGGTGGGACGGGGCTGACTGGCTGTTGACGGACGTGCGATACAACCTGCGCGACGGCATCGCCTTCGGCTTCGACGGCGTGGATTTCCGCGCCGGAGAATACTGGAGTTTCGCAGCACGGATCGCCGATCCCGACGGTGGCGCTTTCGGCACGGTGGACCAGTTGACGCTAGACCCGGTGCACGGGCCGCAGCGCGACCGCGCGCCGGTCGGGCTGCTGGAATGGCTGCCGCAGGGGCGTCGTCTGATCGACCTCCGCCGCAAGTTCATGCCGCTCGACCACGTGCGAGACCGACTGATCGAACTGGGCCGGCGGCGCCTGTCACCGGGCGCCTTCACAGTGGTGGTAGGCGACGGCGTTCGCACCTTCGGCGACATCGACCAAAATATCGCCGAGGGTGTCCATGGGGACGAGGTGATCCAGACCGCCCTCGCCCGGCTGGGCGGCCAAGGCGGCACGATCTACGTCCGTGCCGGGGACTACGTCCTGGAACACCCAGTGATCCTGCAGGCCCGGTCCTCGGTCAGAATCCTCGGCGACGGTCCGGCGACCCGGCTGCGCGTCACCGGAGCGGGCGGAGCCTTTCACCTCGACGCCTGCGGCGCCGAGGGGCACGTCACGATCGAGCTAATGCGCGTTGAGGAGACACCGGAGGTCAACACGCCCTTCGGCTCGACCCGGCCAGCGGCGATCATTCTCGGTCCCATTACCGGTCTGGAGGCGATCGTCGCGGGCATCCGCGAAGTGCGGCCGCTTCTGCCGGCCGACCTTGCGCTGGCGGACGCAGGTCCGCAAGGGCTGGTGGCGCGGCTGGGCGAAACGCTGCGCGGCCTCAGGCCGGGTTTCGGCAGGATCGGAGCCTCGATCGTTCGCACGCTGGAAGAACTGCGCCGCTTGCAGCGCGAACGGCCCGGCGTGCCGCTCGAACAGAGTGCGCCGGACCAGCTGCAGGTGCTGCAGGGGCTGCCACATGGCGTGGTCACCGTCTGCGACAGCCGCAACGTCGATATCTCGCGCCTGGATATCCTGTCGCGGGCGCCGGTGGGCGGTGCGGGAACGGTGGCGGCGGGTGTGCTGATCACCGGCGATTGTGCCAACGTCACCGTCCGAGAGAACCGGATCACCGCGCCGGCCGGCATTGTGGCGGTGCCCTACGCGCGCTACCTGTCCATCGCCACCATCCTTGCCTTCCCGCGCTCTGCGCTCTACCTCGGCGACATCGTCATCGCCGATAACGACCTTGCCCCGGTGGATGGGGGCCGCGACGGGATATCAATCGCCGATGGCCGTATCGACGGGCTGGGCATCACAGGCAACCGGATCCAGAGGTTCCTGACCGGGATCACCGTGTCGGACCAGGCCGAGAACCGCTCGGCGGCGCTGGACCGGATCGTGGTGAGCGACAACCAAGTGGTCGACGTGCCCGAGATCGGCCTGTCTTTGGACGGCGACGGGATCGATGTCGCGGCAAACGAGATTCGGTTGGCCGATTTGGGCGCGGGCGTGGCACCCGATACGCGAAGCGGCATCCGGGTCACGGGAACCGGAGTGCGAGTGCGCGACTGCTGGATCGCGCTGCCGCCGTCACCCCAGAATCGCGGTCCATTCGCGCTGGAGGCCGGCATCGTCTTGGGGTCTGGCACATATGCGCCGGGCCTGCCAACCCGGCCAGTCAGCGACCTTGAGGTCGTGGACACGCGCATCCAGGGCTCGGGCGCCACGACGCTGGCCGACGGCATCGTGCTGGCCGGACCGACGCCCGCGCACAACCTCCGCCTTCTGAGGAATCATGTTATGGGCTTGGGCGGATCCGGCATCCGCGCTGTGGGGCATGGCGGCGTTATCGGCGCGCTGGAACTGGCCGAGAACCGGATCGAGGATGTCGCCCGGGCCAGCGTGACGTGGAGTGTCGCCGCGACCCGTGCGCTGGCCGATCTTGAGCCGAGGCTCGCCAACTTGCCGGCCAACGCCACACCGCGCAGTGCGTTGGAACGGCTGCTGGCGCTGGACGGACCAGCTCACGTCGCGGTCGATGCACTCCTTCGCTGGCTCGACGAGGCACTTCTGCGCGGCGGCGTGGTGTTGAGCCATGTCGAGGGCGCCGAGATCCTGCGCAACGTGATTGACGGTGTCGGCACGCGCGTTTTGCCACCGAATTTCCGAGATCCGGGTGGAGAGATGCGCACAGCGGGGTTACTGACGATGGGCGGGCGCGACTTGATCGCGCGCGACAATCGGGTCGCCAACATCACCGGCGTGGTCGAACCGATCGTCTTCAACCCGCCCCTGTTTCTGCCGCCGGGCAGACCGCCGCTTCTGGACCTGTTCGACAAGTTCCGGCTGGAGCCATTGGCCCCCGCAACCTCGGCTGTCTTCGTTCCCGCCGCGTCTTTGCACAAGTCCATCGCCGGGCTGCGCGCCAAGGTGGCCGACTTCGCGCTGGCTGGCGGAGGCGCTGTCGAATTGCGCTCTGGTCTTCGGCTGGCGGTCGACACGGTGCTGCCCTCTATGCGGGCGGCGGGCGGCGAACTGGCCGTGATCGCCGGGCGCATCGCCGAAGCGAGCGAGATGGTCAGCGCCTCCAAAGGCGCGGCAGAAGCGTTGCAGGCGGCGGACCTGCTGCGGGGTGCGGTGTCCGACGCCGCCGGGATCACCGCGCCGGACGTCGAAACGGCGAAGATATGGTCGGTGGCCGGGTCATTTGACAGGACGGCACTTGCCGACAAGGCCGTCGTTACGGAACAGGCCGAGTTTATAGCCCGGCGTTTCGAGGAGTTGCCGAAGGTTCAGCAGCAGGCCATCCCCGACCTGATCGAGGTCGCCAAGGCCGTCATCGATCGTCCAGGCGACGCCGAACCGAGGCGCAAGCTGAGCGCATCGCTGGGCAAGCTCGCGCTGGTGGTCGAAACCGCGCAGACCTTTGGGGCCGCTCCGGCGGGCGCGGCCGGAACTCCCGACATCGACCGGCGGTTAGCCAATTTACGGGACCTCAGCACGCGGCTGGTGACCGGGCTGGAGGATACCAACAGGGGCACGATCATCAATCGCTTCGCGATTGCGGAACGTTCGGTGACGGCGCTTCTAACCGTGCTGGAACCGGTGGCGCCCGACCGTGCCGCCCGCGTCCGGGCGGCTTTTGCCAATGCCGCAGCGGGACGCAGGCTGACTTCGGCCCGCCTCACCGAACTGCGCGATCTCGTGGCGAGTGAGTCGGCCGCCGCAGTCGCCGAGATGGAAGCTCGACCTGTCGGCGTCTTTGTGACGGCGGCCGGCGGCGACCTGGCCGAAGAGGTTGCAAAACGCGCGCTCGACCGCAGCAAAAGCGTGATCTCGGTTGCCGCCAAGGCAGTCGACAGCCGCATCGCCGAGGCTGCCGCGCTCGACAAGCTGGACGAGGCGTTCGAGCTGAAGCTGGCCGAGGCCGCAACCAGGCAGTTGGCCGAGCTGGTGGCCGAGGAAGACGGCGTCGGCGGCCAAGTGGATGACGCGCTCACGGCGCTATCGCGCGCCCTGGAGACCGACGATCCCAAGGCGCGAGCCGAGTTCCGCGAAAGGGCCCGGTTCAGCTTGGACGCGCTGACAAAGGCGGGCGATGTGCCCGGAGCGGAGGCCACGACCGCGCGGGCGATTCCGGCCGACCGTCTGGGGGTGCTGCCGCAAATGGCGCTGGAGATAGGCGTCTATGACAAGGCCAAGGACCGAGCCGATGGCGTCGCCCTTTTCGGCGACGCCGCGGAACGGAACATGAGGGCGCTGGACCTCTCGTCGAAGGAGCAGGACACGGTCAGATCGCAGATCGCCGAGGCGAAGAAGACCCTGAGCCTCGACGCCCCTTCACCTGATGCGCTCGCGTCGGCCGTCTCGGCGCTTGCGTCCATCAGCGCAAAGCTGGCCAAGTCGGGTGCAGCGGACCGTGCGGCGGCGCCCGAGACCACGCCGCTCTCGCAGCTTGCGCAGTTGATCGAGACGGCGACGAGCACCAGCGGCACTGAACAAGATCGGGTGTTGCAGATACACCAGGCGCTCGGCGCCGCGCCCGACATGATCTCGCCCAGCCTACGCGACGGCATCCTGGCGACGCATGACCTGGCCGGGATTCTCGACAAGCTGAAGCGTGGCGTGGGCTCGATCACCGGCATTCCGCCGCTGATCCTGCCGCCACCGCTGCAACCGAATGGGTTCCGGGCGCATCCGGCGGACGGGTTCTATTGTGCCGCGCCCTCATCGGCCCTTGCGCTCGACGGCAACGACATCGCGGCTGCCCGGATGGGCATCGTGCTGGCAGGAGCCGCAGACCATCCTCTCGCCCCCACCGGCGCGCAACTGACACGAGTGAGCGTGACAGCGAACCGCATCGATCGAGCACCGATCTCGGCTATCGACCTGCGGCCCGAGGGGACCGTCTCGCTGCAGGTCTTGGACAATGCGGCAAGGGCATGCGCGGGCTCGGCCGATCCGGCCCAGACCGCCTACGCGCAGGCGGTGGTCGCCATCATCGGCCGGGGCGAGTTGGTGCTGAACGACAACCGCCTCGCAGGAAACGGCAACCGCACATCGGCGGCGCTCCTGCATGAGATTCTGGTCGACTGGCGTGGCGACATCACCGCGCGCGGCAACCGCATCCGCCACGCCGGCGGCCAGACCGGCGGAACGGGCCTGCTGATTGTGACCTCGGACCTTGACGCGCGGCTGGTCGGGCGCCTCTCGCGCGAGCCGGCGCTGGTGGTCGAGCCAGTGCCACTGGTCAAGCCTCCGGGCGGCGCGAAGCCGGGCATCGCGGATCTGTTTCCCAGCTTTCTGAATGCCGAGCTTTTTGCGGTCAACATGATCCAGGCGACCACGGCCAAGTCGAGCGCGGCGAACAGTTTCGAGTTCGGCGCCATCGAACTGGCCGATGCGGCGAAACCCGTCAGCTTCACCGCGGTTACGACCGGCCCGCGCCCTGCGCCCGATATAGGCCCAGCCATTGCAGCCGCTGACAGTTGGTTTGCCGATCTACCGGTGCTGGAGCCGGTAAGGCCGATCAAGCCGATCCTGGATTTCATCCGCTTCCGGCCGCCGATCATCCTTCTACCGCCGCCGCGCGTACGCCGCTCGGTGCAGGTGGTGGCTAACGATATTACCGCGCAGGGTCCCGCGCTGCAGATCCTGAACGACGGGGTGGCGCTGATCTCGGGCGGGGTGACCGCGAACGAGCTGGAAACGGCGACCGGAACCTCGGCAGTCTATCTGCGCAATCTCGACGCCGTTGTTTTCACCGGCAACCGCTGCGAGGCGCTCGGCGAGGTGAACGTCGCTGTCCTACGCTGTGGCAACGCGGCGGTCACAGCATCCTCCAACGGGCTGGTCGGAGACCAGCCAGCGGCGCTGCCGCCGAAACCGTTGCCCAGGCCCAAGCCGATCCCCTTCCCGGGCGGGACCATCAAGCCCGGCCTCAGCCTCAAGCTGGACTTCGGCGAAGGAATGGGCCTGTCTCTGCCGCTGCAGGCGGATGCGCTTCTGGAAGGGTTACGCAACGGCGACCAGCACGGGGTCTACGGTCAAAGCGCCCGCGAGGCCGAGGCGAAGTTCAAGGTCTTCGCCGCGGAGAAGACGATCAGCCCGGCCGTGCGGATCGTCAATTCGAACCTTCTGCGCGGTGCGGCGGGACTGGCCAATGCCGACAACCCGCCGAAGGACGAGGACGGCGCGGCTTTGCACACGGTCCTGAGCGATCCAAATCTCAGCGCGGGCGGCAAGCTCTTCGGCGTCGCCAAATTCCTGCAGTTCTCGGACACCCAGGCCCGTACGCTGGTTGCACGACAGATGTACGAGGCAGGGGGGGACGGCGCGCTGGCGTTGGAACGGGGGATCAGCGTCCTGGCCGGCTCAGGCGACGCCGGCGCCGCGGTCGTTACCAAAGCCGCCGCGCCGCGCGCGTTGTTCGAGGAGATGATCGGCGCCACCTTGGGGACGGCTCGCCCCTCGTCCATCTTCGACTACGGCAAGTTCGCGCCCGTGCCGCCGCCCCAACCGCCGCCGGCGAGAACCTTCGCGCGCGACCGGTCGCTGGTAATCATCGGAGGTGCGCGGGTCGCCGCTGTCGGCAATGCGACCAGCGCCGGTGTCTATGTCCACCCCGGTCCCGACCTAGTACTGCTCAATGTGTGATCTGATCATCGGAGGCCCGAGATGACACTCAGCAATCTGACCCACGAAGAGATCACCGGAGTCTTGCCGCCCGAGGCGCCTGGGCTGAAGCCCAATGATCTAGACGGCGCGCGCGCCTTCAAGATCGCGCATTTCGACGCCGAGCTTGTCCGGCTGGCGGACAGCGTCTCACTTCTGGACGCCTGGCGCGGCAAGTTGGATTTGGTCCGCCCGCCGGCCCAACCCAAGACCCTGCAGGACCTGGTGGCGCAGGCGCGTGACACTCTGAGGCGCGGTCGGCTGGGCACCGACCGGGTGCTGATCGACCGGCGGATTGAACTGGTGACGACGCTCAGAACCGAGATTGCACGATGACGATGCGGGCCGCGCTAGAAGGCTTTCCCGCAGGCGAGACGATCCTGATCTTCACGACGCTTGGCCATGCCTATTCAGGCCGGCTGGTCGACATCGACGACACCACAGTGACCATTGGGCGACCTGACGGCGGGGCGAACATCACGCTGAACCTCGGCGATATCTCGGGCGCGCGCGCGCAACAGGAAGAGGCGGAGCCGGGCACATGATTGAAGACCTCGTGCAGCGCCTCATCGACCGGCTTGACCACCACTATCTTGGCAAGTACCGGGGATATGTCTCCGCCGTCGAGGACCCGGAGGGCCGCGGCCGCATCCGCGCCGTTGTGCCGCGTCTCCTGGGCGAGCGGGAGCAGACGGGCTGGGCCGAGCCAGCGTCGCCATATGCAGGGCCGGACCAGGGATTCTTCACCGTGCCAGACCTTGGCGCCGGGGTTTGGATCGAATTCGAGGAAGGCGATCTTTCCAAGCCGATCTGGGCCGGCTGCTGGTGGGGGGCGCCGACCAAAGAGGAGGTCGAGCACGCCGACTCGGCCACACGCCGGCTGACACCGATGACCGAGGCGGCCGAGCAGTCTGGTGCGCGGGTACCCGAGACGCCGCAGCACTACACGCCTCGCGAAAGTCCAACGCCGAAGGTACGCGTGTTCAAGAGCGCGACCGGACACCACATCGTGCTGGACGACCGCGAGGGGTCGGAACGGATCGAGATCCATGACAGCCGCGGCAACCGGCTAATCCTGTCCGAGGAAGGGCTCGACCAGATCGTCATCAACGACCGCACCTACAACAAGGGCAACCGCACCCACGACATCGACGGCCGCGACGTTCTGGAGGTCGCCAAGGACCAGGAGGAGAAGGTCGGCGAAGGCCATGTCCGCGAGGTCGGCGGCGACGTCGACCTGACCGTCAAGGGCAGCTGGTCCGAGGAAATCTCGAACGGCGGCTACAAGTTCACCTACGGAACCGACGGCTTCCGCGAGACTGTGCGCGGCGACGTCACCCAGACCATCCAGGGCGGAGAGACCAAGACCGTCGTGGGCGCGGCCAGCCACACATATACTGGCGGGCTGAAGATGAATGTGGGCACTGGATCGATCGGGCTGATGTCCTCCGGCCCTTTCCAGGTCAACGCGGCCATGGCCGATACTTCGCTCAGCGCGCTGTCGCTGTCTGCCGGCGTGGGCAACGTTTCGATCAACTCGATGCTGGGGGTGATGCAGTTGGGCGGCATATCCGCCTATTCGCCGATGGTGCTGGGTGACGGACTGATGATCCACTTCACCGTGCTCAGCCAACTGCTCAAGGCGGTCTACCCTCCATTGGCCCCGATCTATGGTCCGGCCATCGACACCTGGGCGGCGATGACGCCCGCGCTCGACCTCTCCTATTTCGGCTTCGTCAAACGTTTCCCGGTCGGCTGACCGGAGAAAGGAGACCCATGTCCAACCAATCCCCGTGGCGGCCCATGGACTTCGGCGACCTGGAACGGCGCCTCCTCGAGGCGCGTGATCTGTTGGCGCAGGCCGCCCGGATGATCGCCGTGCAGGAGATGGAGAAGGTGTCGTCGATCGCCGACATGCACTTGGAAGAGGAGAAGCAACGCGATGAGCATTCACACCGGCGACGCTACCGCTGACCTTCTCTCGATTCTGAGACTGCACTGCCCGCGGGTGGCAACGTCCACTGCCGCACTCGAGGCCGGCTCCGGCAAGCTGCGCTGGCGCCCGATGACGCTGGGCGACGTACCGGGTGTCAGCGAGGTGATCGGGCTGGTTGAGCCGCCCGTCAAGGTCGTCTCGGCCTTCCTGAAGGTGGTCAGCGGGATACTCGACATACTGCAGGCGCTGCTCCTGGCTCTGCCCGATCCGATCAAGGCCATCATAATGGCCGCCTACGATCTGTTGAAGGGCATAATTGACGACATCCTCGCCACGGGCGCCTACATCTACGTCGATGTGCCGGGCCTTCTGTCCAACCGCAAGACCATCAACGATCTTGGCGGCCGCATAGCCGATCCTCCGCAATGGCTGGCCGGTGGCCCGAGAGAGGAACCCGTCCGCCCCGCCGCGGGGTTTGAGGCCTGGGCCGAGACCTTCATACGCAGCTTTGACGATCCGGGCGACGAAAATCGCCCTATCTTTTCCGACAATGCACCTGTCGAGGCGCTGTTCATCGTGGCGACCATGCCCAACATGGTCGACTTCCGCCGGTTCGCGAAGCTCTGGGCCAAGCTCCTCGACATCTCGGCCTTCGAGAAAATCTTCGACGAGTTCGAGTTCCCGGTGAAGGACCCCGATCGCGAGCGCGTGCGCGGCAAATCGGTTGCGCCGGACTGGCGGTCCTGGAAGCTGCGCGACATCGGCCCGAAGGACTATCCGCTGCGCAAGCTGGAACAGATCCCCGAGTTGCTGAAGACGCTGCTTTTGAACACCGACAACCTGATCGAGACCCTCCAGAAGCTGATCGCGGCAGTCCAGGCCAAGGTGAAGATCCTGCAGGAGTTCATCGAGCTGATCGAAAGCGTGATCGACATCCTGCGCGCGCTGTCGGCGACCGGACTGCACGCTCTGCCGGTGGTCACGACAGAAGGCGTCGAAGGGTTGAAGAAGGCTTTCCTGGAGGCCGAGAACCGTCCGAACGACAACCCCGAGACCAGCAAGCCAGACAAGGCCTCTGCCATTATGGGGGTCTGTTTGATGACCGGGAGTTCGGGGGCTGTGCCGTTCAATCCGCAGATGCTTTGGGCGATGCTCGGCCAGGGCAAGAGCTTCGAACAGGCCTATGCGGGGACGATCGAGGAATTTAAGGCCGCCGGCGGGAGAGTCGAGAAGGCAGCGCTGGACGTGAAGGGCATTGCGAGCGACGCCTGGAGCGGGGCCGAGGGCGCATCGGGCGTCGAGGGCAAGGGCGTCACCGGGCTCTGGAACCACTTCGAGACGAAGATGGTCGAGGTCGGCGGTGACATCGAGGCCTATTTCGACTCGCTGCCCGACCAGCTTCGCACCGATATCGACCGGGTGCTCGGCGCGCTCGGCATGTCGCTTCTGCAGGCAGACGCGCTGTTCCGCGCCGACCGCAACCGGTTCATCGCGCTTCTCGAAGCGGCGTTGGCGCCGGGCCAGCCGGTCAGCCCGGCGGTAATGGGCCATATCGAGGCTACTCGCCGCGCCCGCCGTCGCGGCGCCAGCGGCATGGCGGCCGCCGTGGCCGCGGGGGCATGGCCCGACATGGGACCGCGAAAGGGATAGGATGCGCGCTGCCCGACATCTCGTGGCCGAGATGGAGCTCTGGAAGCTCTGCTGGCAACAGGTTGAGGCCTTCGTCGACCGCGTAGAAGGCGCGCGCGACCAGGATAACTCGGCCGAGGCGCGGTTCCACGCGCTTCTGAACGCGGCGCTGGTGGTCGAGCGCGAGCGTGCGCTGCGTAGCGAGACGGCGCCTCTGGGCGATCCGGTCGTCACGGGCGAACCGCGTCCCAGCCTGGCGACCGGCTGGACCGGCGAATACCGGATCTGGCGGCTCCCTGGCGCGGACGAGGCCGAGCTTGCTGTCGCCCAGCTTTATGAGGAACCGGGCAGCGGGCAGGACCCGGTCCAACTTCTGCCTCCTCGCGACTTCTACAGTTACTTCGTCGAACCATCGGACAAAAAGTTCGCCAAGTCCGACAACGGCGAGATCACCGTGCGGATGCCGGCCTATCCGGGCGCCGGAACGGCGACGATCATCGGCACGGCCGCATCGATCACCACCAACCCCATTATGGGCGGCATTCTTACCCCCGACATCAAGGAGGACGGCGACATCGTCAGCCTGTTCTCGCCCGACCGGCGCGAGGACGCGACGCTGGACATCGACCAGACCGGCGAGTGGATCCAGACCTGGTCAGAACTGACCTCGAAGCGCCGGGACAACCGGGCGTCGGCGAGCGAGGGCGACGTGAAATACTTTGGCGCCTCGGGCTCGACGACCGCTTGGTCGGCGGGCACGGCGCAGGAGGCGCTGACGCTCTGCGACAACGTTATCGCCGGGCGGCCTGCGGTCGGCACATTCTACATGGCGACCGCGCTGAAAGTGGCGGAAGCGGCACGCGGCGCGGCGCAGACCGTGGCCGGCAACGCCCAGATCCTGCGGGACGCCGCCGAAGTGCTGGACGAGACCGGAACCAGAAGCGCCGACATTCCGGGATTGTTGCGCACCACCGCCGACGGACTCGCCCCGCGGCCGGATCTCTTCGTGCTCGTGGCCGATGCCGCCGATGCACTGGCTCCGCTGCTTGCCGTTTCGCCCAACAGCACGCCTTCGGCCAGCACCCTTTCCGCGCGCAAGACGGCGGCCGAGGCACTGCGCGCTGCGGCGGGCGAGGTTCTGGCCGCCATGTCGGGGGCTAACCTTCCTCTCCTGATGGCCCCGCCCGAGGCCGGGCCGCTTGGCCCCGAACTTGACGAGACGCTGGCTGAGCGGATCGCCTATCCCGACGGGTCGCTGCGCATCCTGCGCGCGCTGGAACAGGGCTTCGTCCGGTTCTGGCCGTCGCGCATGCGCTGGTTCCTGCAGCGGAACCGTCTGACGCTGGGTATCGCCATGGCCCGTTTCCGCGCCCCCTTCCTCGCCGGTCTGCGCGCGCTGCTGCGGGGGGGCGACACGGGGTTCCCGGTCGATGGGCTGTCGGTGCTGACGCCAGCCGCCACGCGGTCGACGAAGCTGCGCCTCGGCCATCCGGCATCGTTGCTGCCCGCGATGAGCGATGTCGAGGCCGGCCACATGGTCCTGACCACGGAAGGCCGCTCCGCCGCGATGACAGTATTGGGCGTGACTGGAGACCAGGGTCGGCTGGCCTTCGATATCTCGCCCTTGAGAGTGTCCACCGCGCCTTCGCCTGCGGCCGGGCCGGAAGACTCACCAGGCCTCATCAACCCGGGACAAGCGCTGGACACCTTCGTGCCGGGAACCGGGCTGTCGGTCGCCGCGCTCATGGGGGGCGAGGATCCCTCCGATCCGGTCCGCGACGGACCGGTGGAATCCGCGGTGATCCTCTACAGCCAGCTTGCGCTGCTGTTCGGCTGGAAGGCTGTCGAGCCCGCGCTGTCGTCCTCGGTCCCGACCTATGCCGCGCGGTCGATCCCTGACCCGTCCGGCATGCCGCTGGAATCGCTGCATCTCTACGGTGGGGCCCCGGCCAACGTGACGACGTTTGTGATCAGGGGGGCCGGGGCGCAATTCCTCGACATGTCCGTGCCCAGCGCGCCCCGGCCGCGGATCGCGCGGCCGGGCGAGCACCTGCTGATCCGAGGCCGAGCCAAGGGTGAGGACGACGGCCGCCCCGGCCAGATTCGGCAGGCCGCGATCATGGCCGGTGACTGTTACGCCATCCCGGCGCAGGCCTTCCATCGCATGGACAAAAGCGCCATCGCGCTGCTTTCGACCACGCCCCTTCCCTCGGGTGACATCGACGCCTGCCTTGCCGGGTGCAGGCCCGAGGAACCGTTGATCATGCTGGTCCTGGAACGCACTTGGCAAACCTTCGAACTGGTCTCCGAGGTGACACTCAGGCGCGATTTCGACGGGTTCGACCTGCCCTCCCTTGCGGCGGGCACGCTGATGCCCGTCTCGGTGATCCAGACGGTGACGGGCAGCCCGCCTCCCGGCCCCGCCGACGTCGAACGCAGTGGCGAGTTCAAGGCTGCCCGCGGCTACCTGGAAGAATGGACGAGGTTCGCACGACGATGAGCGACGATTTCACCCATCGTGAGCTGCTGGCCGAGCTGATGTCGCTTCTGGACGACATCGACAGGGTCATGGCGCCGCATCGTCGGAGGCAGGGCGCGCCTTACCGGGTCGATCCCGTGCCGCCACCGCCACTGCCGCCGACTGGCCCGATCGGACCGGATAGGCCCGGCCGCTCGGTCGCGCGTGCCATAGAGGGCTGGCGCAGCAGCCTCGGGCAGCGAGCTTCGTCCCTCCCCCGTGGGATGGCCGCGCCAAGGCCAATGGAAGCACCACCGCGACAGCAGCGCATCGCACGAGACAACATTCTTGCGGAGCCGGACCGGCCGCTTCGGCGCGACGTTCCATCTTCCCCCGCGATAGGGAGGGAGCAGGCCCCGTCTCAGGAGGAAGCGGGTGGTCTCGGGACCGGAGCCATGAGACCCACGCGAGGCGCGGAGCGTTCGGCCCTTCGTCCGGAGAAGCCTGCACCGGCAATGGACGAGGGAACGCCGAGCCATCAACGCCCGCCGTCGCCAGGTGCACGCCGGCCACCGCCACCGCAGTCGGCGGAGGTCTCAAGAATCGGGAGGCCAATCGTGCGGCCCGGCATCGCGCTTCCTTCGGCGCCGCGCGAAGTAGCACCCGTCCCCCGTCGTATCGTTTCCCTTGGGTACAGGCCCGAGCGGGATCTGTCGGAGGCATCACGGCTGGCGCTGCCGCCTAGGCCGCCCGATCCCGGCCCGAGACGTCCGGCCCCGCAGCGTCCTGCGTCGCAGTTACCTACGGAACCTTCATCTGTGCGTGACCTGCCTGAGGTAGTCGAGTTTGAACAATTCGACGACCTTCCGGAAGCCGACTGGACGGAGCGTCGCCTCCCCGGACGGCGCCTGCGAGCACGACGCATCGCCAGCGGTCGCGGCGGGGAGACGCTGACCGAGGCCGAGGCGCGGCGTATCGACCGGCGGCTGCGCCGCAACTTTCAGGATCGCGCCATGCTGAGGCTGACATGACCGCCACTTCCGGCCCGCATCATCGCCTTGCGGCCATCGTCGACCGCTTGCAGCGCGAGGTCCCAGATCGGTTCGGCATCCTGTTGGCGGCCCCAACCTTTTCGCGCGGCAAAGCGGCGCTGGACGCCCTTTCCCGCCCCGGACGGCAAGGGGCGGTGATCGCCGACCTGTCCGTAGAGGAGGTGAACTGGCTGGCCGATGAACTTGAGCGGCGGTGGACGCGACTGGTCCCCGTCAGGATGGAGGGCGGAGTTCAGCTAATCTGTCCGCGGGAGGTCTGGCTGCCCGGCGGAGGCGCAAGGATAGACCTTCAAGTTCGGGCACCGCAACTGGTCGACGGCTGGGAGGTGACCTGGCCTGACCGTGCAGTGCCACACGGCCCTGCTTCGGCGTCCCTGGAAGTGACTGAATCGCAAGCTCCCGTCACGGTTATCCGCGTGCGCGTCGCTGGCCGGCGCCTCCCTGACGGCCCGCGCGAAGCCCTGCATGCCAGCGCGCGGATCGAGCTCAGGAGACCTGTCTGGAGCCTGTCCGACGACGGGACCCGCGTTAGAGTTCACGACGCGGCAGGATATCCCGCAGCGGGCATCATGTTCGAGATCGAGGGGAAAACCCAAAAAACGGATGAGGACGGCGAAATCCGGGTGGAAATGCCGCCTGCCGCAGAGGCGAGGGTGACGATGGCGGGAGCGCCGGTGCCACGATCGGTGCCGCCGGCCGAGGAGTGACGCGATGCTGGTGCAGACTCAGCGCAGGCTGGAAATGAACCGGAGCGGCGGGGTGATGTCGGTTGCTGCCCCTGCCCCGTCGCCCCAACACACGCCGGGAACAGCCATGCCCTCCGCCGTTCCCGTCGTCGCCGGCGCGGGCTACTGCCCTTCCGTTGCGCCGGTTCTGTCCGCAACGGGCGGCTCGATTATCCGTCGCGGTGTGCGATGAAATGGGAGCGCCTCCAGGCGCCCGTCCGCGCCGTGCCTACACCCGATCTCGCGCGGCGGGGACCGGAGCCTACGGCCAGTACGGCTGGACACCCCCATACCGCCGCGACGTTTCAGGCCGCGTCGGGCGAGACAGCGCTACCCGGACCGGTCGCGGCGCGACTGGGTCATCTGGTATCCCGAAGCCAAGGCCAAACGATCGAGGCCGCCGACACGAAAGGGAGCGAGGTCGGCGATGCCGAAGGCGCCCGGGTCCATATCGACGACGCCGCGGCCGAAGCCGCCGATCTGGTCGAGGCAGAGGCCTTTACGCTTGGCCACGACATCTTCTTCGCGGCAGGTGCCTACCGCCCCGGCAGTGTCGCCGGGCGCGCCTTGCTCGCGCACGAGTTGCGCCATGTGGCCCAGGCCGCGGCGGCGCCGTTGCTTTCGGCCGAGGGAAACCCGTCCGGCCCGCCCCCCGCCATGCCGCCGCGACCACGGGCTGTAGCGGGCACACGTCACGCATTGGAACGGGAGGCCCTGAGCGAGACGGGCGCGACACCAATGCAAGCGCCCATCGGGCTGATCCTGCGGATGCCGGCCTACTTGCCCCAAACGGCTGGCGGACAGCGCCTGGGGAGGGAACTGGGACGCGCCCATCACGACCAGTTGTGCGACGACATCGTCCAGCACCTGATGAAGGAGGAAATAGACGAGATTCCCCCGCTCGATCCCATAGCGCGCGCCGCTGGGGAGGAGCCGGCCGAGTACGTCCGCAAGACGGTTCCGGACCTTCACGCGGAGATCCAGGCCGTCGCCGATGCCACCGTTCAATACAAGATGCTGGACGATTTCGACCTCGATATCGGTGCCCTGATCTTCGAGATCTACAACGACAATGACCAGGAATTTTCAACCTACAAGTTACGGATCGACGCGGTCGTCACGGTCTATCGCAACTTCATCCACCTCTATCTTTATGAACAGAGCCACCCGAACGCCGTGTCGCCTTACCGCACGCCCATGCCGAAGTGGTTCGAGTCAAGGGCCGATGTGTTCCGTAAAGCAGCGCTCGCAAGCTTTTCGGTCGACCAGCTGTACTCAGTCCTTGCCGGGCTCGCCGCGGATGTCAGCGCCTTCGGCTTGTTGGGCCAAGGGCCTCTGAGCATGGCGCGCGCGCAGGTCGGCGCGCTCTTTGAGGACGGCATCAGTCCCGACGACCTCGATGCAATCGGCCGACTCTACGAGTCGATCACCCAGAGCCTGATAGCCACGTCCATCTGGACGGACGATCCGGACGATCTGGACGCACGCCTGGATTTGATGCGCGAGGACTTCGTTCCAGACTACCTCAAGCAGGACGTGCTGAACTTAGAGAAGAAGCTGGCCGGCGATGCCGACGACAAGAAGCGCGCCGACTTTCACCAGGAACTTGCCGAGGAGATCGCGTTCTACCTGGCGACGGTCTTGGAGGACGACTATCTGCCTTTCACCGACGAACACATCGCACGTGTCCGGGATATCCTGAAGAAATACGGAGGATCCCAGCTTGTCGTCATATTCTACGCGGACGTGTGGTTTCCCTGGGAGGATTTCGAGACCGCGGGAGAGCAACAGGATACAGACCAGTCCAAGTCCCGGACCGGCGCCGGTGGCCAGACCACGCAGTCCGGTGCACCGCGAGTTTCCACGGCGCCGGCCGAGCCGGTCTGCGACGGCGAGGTCATTTCCCAGAAGGAAATCCACGATTGGCTGGTCGGCTACCTCAAGGACTCCTCTAGTTTCTCTGATCGGTGGAAGGACGCCAACGGCCTGATCTGCGCGAATCGGGCCTATACTTCCCAGCCCTCCTCCCCAGAGGTCGCCAAAAACCTCAAGGCGATGACCGACGAAGCGCTCCTCTTGATGCGTCAACTCAAGACGCATCTGGATGCCACACGACTTCGCGCGAATGCGATTGGCTATGCCCGCATGGGCGACGTGGCCGGCCCGATTGCCCCGAACGAGACGCCCCAGGCGCAGCGCGGCGAAGAACCCGACACCGTTGCCCTGCTGCGTTACGACTCGAGGTTCCTCGAGGCGTTCCGGTCGGCGCTCCAGATCTACCCCGAAAACTACGATCTGACCCATACCGTCGATGACCTGACCGACAAGGCGTTCAAGCACTTCGAGGCGATGATCTATTACCAGCAGGCGCTAAAAGACGCTGTGGTCCTGTGGCGCGGCCTGGTCAAGGACGGGATGGACGTTTACCTACGCGGTTTCAACGCAGACACCTACGGGCCGCCGCTCGACCAGTTGAAGGAATACGCCGAAAGCAAGGACGACTTCCCGGACTGGCCGAGCCGCCAGATGGACAAGGACGTCGGCCAACCGATCGACTTCTCCGTGGCGGAGATGAAGGAGATGGCCGCGCGCGGGAAGGCCGAGCGCGATCTGGACAGTGTAGAGGCCATCCAGGCCGAGGTCTTTTATCGCGTGCCGCTGGTCGCCACCGAAATCCGGACGGACGAGATCGGCAGCGAGAACGACACTTCCAAGCACGACATGCTGGGCTACGACGAGGTCTGGAAGCTGCTCGAGCCCCAACTGGACGACGGCTGGCAGAAGTACCAGAAGGACACCGCCGACGCGGTCAAGGCCGCCATCGAACTGGTAAACCAGGACAGGCTGACGGCGCTGGCGAAATTCGCCAGTCAGATGGCATCGCTGGGCGACGCGCAAAGCTCCGAAGCCGCGATGGAGCGGTTCCGGTCACTGCGTTACCGCATCATGCCGCAGGACCCCGTTCCGACCCAGGACGATGGCACCAAGGCGGCGCGCGACGACCTGATAAGCAAGCTGTCCCGCGACGACCCGACCGCGCGCTTCACGGAAGCGGTCCAAATGATGAACACCGTCGCGACCCAACATCTGGTCCAGTTGTTCTTGGTGTCCGAGGCGGCACTTAAATATGATTCGCAACCCGGCCGCGTTATGCGCGAGGTCAACCTCCTGCTGGTATTGCTGGAACGCAGCCCGCAGAAGACGCTCCACGGCGCAGTCAACGAGCTGAATACCGACTTCCTGGCCCAGATGCTGGTCAGCGAAGGAGCGAAGACCAAGGAAGAACTGCTGAAGGGCAGCGACCTGGGGCCGTGGGACACGCTCGCCCAGCTCGAAAGCTCTGCCTTTATGGCCTCGTCGCTGGCGATGGGTGACAAGTCGACCGGGCTGATCCAGCAGGCCATCGACGATGTTAACGGGTCGATGAAGCCCGGCGGGGTCCTGTCGATCCTCCTGCAGGCTGAGAACGCGGGCGGGATCGAGGATCGGGCACCATTCTTCGGCGACCTCGGCCAGCTCTTGCGCGAACACGGCACGACCCAGTCGCTGACTTCGGCGAGGTTCATCTATGCCGACATCCTAGGCGTCGCCGACCTGATCGACGAGATGGGGATGCCGCCGAAGGTGTCCGAGGCGCAGACCCGCAGGAACAAGCGGATGACCAATCCCGGCTGGGTGCCCGAACCCGGACCGGACGGCAAGGCCCCGCCGTCGATGGCCGAGGACGCGGCGACCATAGAGGACTACGAGGCCAGGCAATCGCTTGCCTTCGAGGCGCTCGACCAAGGCTACTATCCCGACCGCGAGGAATGCCTGGCGAACCCCAGGCCTCTGACTTCTTTCGATCAGATAATCTGGGAGCGCTACAAGGAGATCACCGGTCGGGACTCCTTCGGACCCAGCCCCATCAGCGTCTCCAAGGCCAAGGACTTCGGCAAACAGGTGTTGAAGATGGCCGCCGTCCTGCTGGTCACGCGCGGGCTTGGCGCGCGCTTTTTTGCCGCCGCGGGGATTGCCGAGGGTGGGACGCTGGCGACCATCGCCCAGATGGGCGCCTTTACCGCTTTCATGCGCGCCGAAAGCTCACTGTCGACCGGACGTTACCCGCATACCTCGTTCCTCGAGGACATGATCGTGAACCTCGCGACCGAGGGCGTCGGACGCGGCACCCAGATCGGTTACCGAATGGCCTTCGGCCTGGGCGGCTCGACCGCCAAGCTGAGCGTGGCGCATACCGCCGGCATGTTCGCGGCAGAGATCGCCACGACGTCGGTCGCCTCGATGATCACCGCCGGCGTCGCAGCGCGCATTTTCGACCGACCCTTCACCGACGCGGAGATGGAAAGCACCGCGATGCAGAACGCCGCCATGATGGTGGCAATGCGCGGGGTACACGTGCTGGGCGCACGGGCGACGGAATACATGCAAGTCCGCTTGGCCGAGGCGCAACTGAAGGAGCGAGTCAAGTCCATCGACCTTGCCGCGCTGCAACGCGAAATGCAGGTCCAGGATGCGGCGATAAAGGACGCCGCCAAGTCGATGCTCGACGACACGACGGATGCCGAGCGGCTTGCGCACCTTGACGAGCAGTTGGTGGCGATGCGGCGCAAACTGGATATCCTTGGCAAGTCCAAAGACCCCGAGGTCCGCATTCTGAAGGAGAGCTACCGCCTGGGGGTCGAAATGCACCAGCGCGCGGTGATGCAGGCGCGGCTCCACGTCGGGATAAACGCGCGGCCCAGCGACCGCGGCGCCGACATGACCTTCGCACCGGGACCGGAGAGCGAGCGGCTCCTCTCCAAGCATCTGGCGCAGAACAACGTTCCATTCACCGTGCGCGAGGGCCTCTCGGGCCGGGTCTTCGAGGTCACGCTGCCGAACGGGCGCAAGATGCGCTACCGGCCGCGGCCGGAGTTGGCCGGGGGAGCCTCGCGCGAAGGCGCCTACACCGGCGCGCAGCGCAGCCCCGGCAAGCCGCTCTCGGCCGCCGATCCGATGTCGATCATGAATGTGGTGTTGCGCGACGGGCTGCACCATCCGCTGATTCCCGATAACGGCACCAACCGCTTCGAGATAGGCGCCGGCGATACCAAGATCTCAGTGACGCTGGTTCCGGTCGAGAAGTTTAGCGAAAGCTCCACGCGCCATAAGCCCGGGCCGGCGACCTTCGACGTCAGGTATGAGAACGGCAAGCTGGTGGCGACCATCGAGGTGATGACCAACCGGCCTGACGAACAGATCACGCGCGCGGTCAACGAAGAGGTCGTCGAGCTTCAGCGCATCAGCCAGTTGCTGGCCAGTCCCGAGGCGATGGCCGAACTCAAGCCGGGCACGCCGGGCGAGCAGCTGAAGCAATTGGTGTTGCGCGAGGCCTCGGCCGGGATGCTGGGCAAGGACACGCCGGGTGGACGGCCCACCGCCGACGACATCTCGACGCTGCAGTCCATCGAATATCTTGGCAAGAAGCTGGCGCAACTGACCGCGAAAATAAACAATCCCGCAACGCGCGAGGCGGACCGGCCTGACCTTTACGCCGCGCGCGCTCTGATCCTTTCGGACTTCCAGGCTCTGTGGAAGGAGGCTCACCTGTCGACCAGCAAAGAGGGGCTGGCCGCCACCATGAAGACTTTCGAAGATGCCGGCGTTCCGCTCAGCCAGGATACGCGCGGATTCCTGGAAGGAATGCGGTTCACGAAGGCCGGCCATCCGCTGATCGACGCGCCGGTCGACATGCTAGACTTGCACATCATCTTCTCGGAACTGCAGAAGGCGAACCCGAACCTCATGGCGGGCGTCACCATCCGCGACTTCATGAACTATTATCACGAGGCTGTCGCACGGAAGGCCAAGGCGAACTACGACGAGGCCCTTAAGGAGGGCAAGACACCCGAACAGGCGCGGGACATCATGAAAGAAACAATCCTGACGATGTCGGGCGGCACGTCGATCGCATCGCACCGCGGGCGGGCGTTCGAGGGCATGTCGATGGAGGATTTCAACGCGAATCCGGCGCTGGTCCAGCAATATGGCCGCATGATCGGGTTCGAGCAGAACAACTATCCGACCTACGACACGTTGACGGTAAAAGGCGCGGTGAACGGCTTTACGATGCATAAGGTGACCAAGCCGAACGCAAAGGGCGTAGTTGTCGACCACATAGTCCTGATGGATGCCGATGGGACGACCTTCTTCGAATGCTACCGCGGCTCGAACGGCGGCATCCTGTGGGACAGCCCGCCGACCCGCTACGACGTTCTGAAGTGGTCGATGAAGGCACGGAGCACGGTCGACACCTATCAGGTGCTGAAGGCAACCGGCTTCACCAAGCCCGCACAAGCGGTCGGCCGGATGTTCCTTTCGACCGAAGGGATGGCCGCCCTGAAAGCAAAGGCCGCGTGGTACTCGGCCGAGGTTGCACGCTACAAAGCGATGGGCGCAAACAAGGCGGGCCATCCGCAGCACAACCAGTACCGCCTGACGCTATGGCGCGAACGCCTTCTAAACCGCGTAGCTGGCCAGACCGGGGTCGGCCGCTCGAACGCGTCGATCGACGCGACCATTGAGGCGCTGCGGCTGGAATCCCTCGACCCCAACGAAGTCGTGAAGCAAATGGCGCCAACAGATACAGCGAAGGACCCCGAAGATGCCAAGTAGCCCGTCGCTCAAGGGTGTGATCGTGCGACCCGGGGCGGCGCGCAGCCGGCTAGAGGCGCTGGAACTGGCCAAGGCGCGCCCGTGCCCAAGCTGCGGTGCACGAATCGGCCCATCCCAGGCCGGACCCGCCGACCCGGGCGACGGGGCGGTATGGGATATCCGAGCGCCTTGCTTCGTCTGCGGGACGGTGGTGCGTTATCTTTTCGACGCCGGACCTGGCTGGCCCGAGACGCCCGAGGCCACAGGCGGACGCCGCGATCCGGACACGTTCGCGATCCACTACGGGCCGCGGGGGACGCAGACCGGGATCTTGACGGCAGACGATCTTTCCAAGCTGCTCGACGACGCGCGGGCGACGCTGGCAGAGCGCGAGACGGAACTGGCTGCGAACCCCGATGATGCGATGCTCCCGCGTCTGGTCGCCGAGGCGGCCGCGGCAGTGCTGCGCCCGCTCGCCGAATTGGAGGCGCAGAACAAGCTGGAGCGCCTTCCAAAAGACTTTGACCGGCTGAAACGCGACGCCGGGGCACGCCTCGCTGCCATTGGCCTTTGGTCCGGTTAAGAGGTGTCGCCCATTAGGGCACGATCCGGTCGCCGTAGGTCATGTAGGGAATTCCGGCGCGGCGCAATGCCCCGGCCAGCGCGGCGCTTGGCGGGGCGTCGCCGAAGACCCAGACCGGGCGAAAGCCCCTGGTGCCGTAGTACATCTCTAAGGCATCGTTGGTGATCTGCTGCTGGATCTCTGAGCTTAGCGGTACCTCGCGCAGCACCGCCGGCCCGCCGCCTCTGGGCGAGATCCAGCGCAGGTAGTTCTTTGCCTCGAATGATAGGGTTCGGCCGAATATCGACTGGCGCACGTCGGGAAACCGCAACTCGCCGGTCATCGGTGTGCGGATGCCCCCGCCATGCCGGTAGGCGCCCGGCCCCGCGCCCTCCCTAATGAAGACCTCAAGCTGTGCGCCGCGGTCCTGACCCGGCTGGGCCGTGCCGGAAGGTGCGCGGCGCATCTGGTTCACCGATTGCGTTGTGATCCGGGTCGACCCACGCACCGGAAATACCTCGTGCAGGGTCAGCCCCTCTGGCACCGGCCCGCTCAGGACGGGGCGCTGGTCGAAGTTCATGTCGGGGATCGGGCCGTCGCCCACGTAGATCGGGATATCCGGATCCAGCATCGGTGGCAGTTCCGGCACGACCACGCCCTCTGGCGTGATCACCCAGCGTGTGCCCGCCTTGAAATCCGCGCCGATCGTCTCATGCATGAAGGGCGCAAGGTCAGAGAAGCTGTCCTCACCCGCGCCGAGCATCAGACGGGGCTTGCCCGAGGTCAGCATTGGCGTTTCCGGTGCTGCGGCCAGCACAGAGTCGGCCATGGCGTCGCCCGGCGGAAGCGCCGCGCGCTGCGGCACAGGCTTGCCGCCGACGATCTGCACCGTGCCCCGGCCGGGGATCATCGCGAACCCGTCGCCCGTGGTCTGGTTGAACTTGAGATAGGCCATTTCGCCGGTGACCGTATCCCGCGCGACGGCGCGCACGTTGCCCGCCTCGTCGATGCCGATGATCCGCGGCCCGGCACTCCCGCCGCGTACCGGCACCATTGGGCCCTCGCCCGCGGCAGGAAGCGCCCGAAATTGGGAAGCTTTGGGCGGCAGAACTTCGGGCATAACGGGGCTGGATCTGGCAGCACCGAGCTTTGCCGCGCCATAAAGGCCGACGCCGAGAAAGATCGCGTTCGACACAGCCAGCAGGCCGCGACTCCACATCTCGCCTTCGTTCAGCTTCTTGTTGGAGTATGCATCTCGACCAGTGCCGAGTTCGAGCACCGATTGAGTAAGCTGGAAGGAGGTCGGTGCGGTTCCAGCGACCATCAGGGTTTTCTGCAGCCACATCGGCGCCTTGGTGAGCGCACCGCCAAGCCCGGCCGAGCCGAGCGTCGTGATCGTTGCGGTCGCAGTCTCGGGTGTCCAGAGCGAGGCAAAGGCCCCACCCACCAGGTAAAGCTCGTTGTCGGTCTGGACGTAACGGTCGGCATACCACTGCGCCGCCTCGGCACCGAGGTTGGTCGTGTAGGGCAGCCATTTGCCGGCCCAGCTGCGCCCGTTCTTCAGCGCATCGACCGTGCTTTGTTCGAACACGCCGGCCGAGACGAGCGATTTGCCGACCTCGTCGGCATGGTCGCCGTCGAGGTTTTCGAACAGGTAGTAGAGCATGTGTTGCGGCGTCGGCTCGCCGAACCGGCCTAGGCCGATCCAGTTGCTGTCACCATGGTGCGACATCACGGACTGGATCACGCGCGCCTTGTCGCCCGGCTGCAGCTTGACCAGGATGTCGCGGATCATAGCGCTTTCGGAGGACGAAGTGGGCCCGGCCAGCGTGTCGAGCACGGTGGTCGTAGCACGCCGGATCAGCCAATCCGGCGCCTGCGACATGTCTGGGGCCTGCCCGGACTGCGCACGCTGAAGCTGGTGCCATCCGGGCCGGTAGCCACCGTACTTTACACTGTAGCCGCCGATCAGGCCGAGCACTTCGCCGCTGTGCATGCCTGCCATGTTGAAGAGCTCGTCGAGATAGCTGCGCTCGCTGGTGCCCGTCTTCCAACTGTAGACGCCGATGGTGCGGCTTTGGGTCACCGTGATGGTGCTGTTCTCAAGCCGCTCGAGGAAGGCATCGAAATAGCTGCTGCCGGTCACGTCGCGATAGTCGCGCGCCCCGGACCAGTGCTTGACCAAGTGGGTCAGGACGGCGCTGTCGACGGCAGTCCTGATGAGATCGGAATCGTTGTCGTGCAACAATATCTTCTTGGCTGTGGCGACGTCCTGGTCCAGTCGGGCGTCCATTTGGCCGCGGAATTCCTCCAGCCTGCCGGGCAGCAGCAAGTCCTGGATGACGGATTGCCCGGCAAGCCCACCATTTTCCACACCCGAGATGTCGAGGCCGTAGAGTTCTCGCGACACGTCCGCGGGCGCGACATCCTGCGGCGCGCGCACGAGCCAGGGTGAGGTCGCGTCGAAGCGGGTCACTTCGGCGAGGTGCGGCGCTGCGGTCATCTGCGTCTGAGCAGGGGCGCCGAAAAGCGCGGCCGCGTGGCGCGAGATGTTGGGCTCGGCGGTGAACATCGCAGCGTATCCGCCGGTACCGTGCTGTGTCGCCGTGGGGCAAGCCCCCTCGACCCATGACTTCTCGTCGACAGCCCGCACCACCAATGGCGTGGCCAGCGGCTTTGAAACGAGCGGTGCCGGATCTCCCACCGGGTTCCTCCGGGGTCTCAGACGAGATGTCTTGCAATACAGCGGGCATGATAGCGCGGGAGGGCAGTTCGTAGAAGGAGAATCTGGGCCGGTGAGGTGTGCCTTGGCTGTTTAGTTCCGGCATTTGCTGGAGCGGATTTGGCCTGGAGCGTCGACTGCGTCCGTATCTGCTGACAGGTTTGTGTGCGGAAATCACTTCGGTTACGATCCTCGAAACGAGCCGCCAATCACGAAGGCGCCGGTCGCGGTGAGCATTCAGATGATTGCGCCGAAGTCGGGCGCACGGCCCGTTCTGCCCCGCCCAAAATCCACGCTATGCTTCGCACACCGAACGTGCCGGCTGGGAAACCCTGAAGCGCCGGAGTTCAACCAGGCTGCGGCGACGGCTGTACCGTCCACGGGCTCGGCAGTCGCTGGCGATCGAGGGCAGGGAGAAGGTCGTCAAGGTCGAGATGGCCCGGCAGCCCCGTGCGAAGCTCGCTGCCGTAAAATAATGCCTTTGGGACAGCAAGCTTGGACACCTTGGGACCCTTGCCCATAAGTGTTTGGAGCCGAAGATTAGTGTACACCCAGTCAATCTCTCAGCTCATGCAGTCGAAACGCGTTGGCCACAAGCCAGGGCGACCTCGAATTCGGATCGACCTGCTTTCGTGCCAAATATGGTCGGCTCATGGTCGCATAGCGGGCAGAGTCGGCCGCGTGATCCTCGCCGTCGGTATCGACGTCCTCAACGTTGTGGGCATCGTGCTGCAGCATCGGCAGGGTGCGGATGATGGCCTTGCGGTGGTCCATGAAGAAATGGGGTGACCGTCAGCGTTGCCCTTCAGGCGCGCCCGCAGTTCGATCCAGCCGCCCATGCGCTTTTGATGGCTGATCCGCTGATTATCGGCTCGTCTGAACTGAACGCCATTTCGCGAGAGCGTTTCGGCAATCGAAGGGCCTGAAATCACAGCGAAGGTTGCCGGGTCGATAACGTTATAGGAGACGTATTCCCGCTTGCCATTGTAGGTCTCCCGTTCGACGATGCCCTTCGCCACCTCTTCCGCCGTTAGCTTCAAGCCGACATTGGGTCGCGAGGCACCATACCATTCCCTCTAGCAGATGAGCGCCCCGCGAGGGATGAGGCGGCCATTATGCGCGGTGTCCTCCCTGGCACACAGCCCACCAGTGAACAGCAACCGGCGCCGCCGAGCCCCAGTCCATCGAGCGGAACTTGATCCAGCCCGACGGGATAGAGAACGGCGCGATGACATGCCGGGCATGGGTCAATTCGGGAAAGTAGCTGCCCTCGACAACATTCCAGTCGCCTTCCAAGCAGGCACTGACGCGCTCGGGAGAACCGACCGCCTTCAGCCGGTCGACATAACGTGGATCGGCCTCCAGCAGCGCCGGGTTGTCGCCCACCTTGGCCGGTATGAACACGCGGGTCATACCTGTCTGCCGGTCGAGCACGACGTTATAGGGGCCATTGTCGACGAACATTTCCTTGACGGCGTTGTGCGATGGACCACCAGGGTTGCAGGAGATTTTCATCTGCCCCCTGACCGCCTTTGCCGACCGCAGTGTCGCCAGCAACGCCAGGACGGGATCGAGGCTCTGCAATTGCGTCGCCTCGTCGAAGTAGACGCGGGTCAGCGACCATCCTTGATAGGCCTGTGCATCGCGGTCAAAAGTAGGCGCAGAACAACTTGGCGCCGTTGTCGAAGCGAAAAACATTGCCTTTCTCCATATAGCGCGCGGCGCCGTCATACATCCGCGAAGCAAGGTCGATGAAATCCTTCAGGTCTTCGCGGGTCTTGCGAAGCATCGGCCCTTGGCGTCCAGTGCATACCGTTCGGCATGCAGCCAGAAATCGAGCGCCATGCCCCAAGACTTGCCCCCTCCCCCTCGCCCCGCCGTAACAGACGATGTCGACGCTGGTGCATTCGACGAAGGCGGCCTGCGGCCCCGGGCTGAGGCTTGACGACCTCGACGTGAATCTCGCTGCTCACGGCTGGTGCTCGATTACCCTGCCGCCGTATTTGCGTGACCAGTCGGCCAGCGACATCTCGGACGGCGCATCGGAGTCGGCGACCGGCTTGCGCATGATCTCGGCGCGAAGATCCTGACGGTCGACGATCAACCCGAACAGCTTGGCCTTGCCCATCGATCAAGCAACGCAGGCTGCCGCTTGCTTGTTGGCGAAGGCGAGCTCGTAGGCGGCGTCCAGCTCGGCGGCGATGGTTTCGAGGACAGCGGCCCGCATGGCTGCTTGCTGCTGCAACTGCGCAAGGCGGGCTCTTACGTTAGGGTTTGTCAGGAGTTCCGAAGCGCCAGCCCTCGCTGCGCCATCCGTCCTTCCAGCATAGCCTGCGGTCTTGTATGCGGCGCTCGCAACCAGGCCGTTAACGACGAGGTTCTGTACGAACTTTTCCTGGCGAGCGTTCAGGGACATGACGGTATTCTGACACCATAGATCATTCGGTTCCACCACAAGGGGCTGACGCTGTCCTTGAGCCGTCACTACGGAATCTCATCACCTTGGTCCCAGAAATAGTCCGGCGTTTCGAACTTCGTCGGCTTGATCTTTGCGCCCGGCCAAATCCGTTTGATCTCGAGGACGGTCGGCATCTGTTCGATCAGTCGGGCAATCTCGGAGGCCATGTAGATGCGAACTTCGCGGCCGTCGTGTTCAACCTCCACCGCGCAGGCTTCATCCCGATCACACACGATCCTGATGACCGTTCCTTCGGATAGGTTCGCCTCGATTGCGGCAGGAGAAATGGTTGAAGCCCCACGGCGCTCCGCCTCAAGGTTCAGTCTCCGCCATGCGTTCATCATCCGCGCAATTTGCTCTAGCGATGCCGCTGGATCTCCGGACCGAAGAGCCTGCGACGTCCTGCGATGCTGCGAAAAGAACCTTTCCGAGAGATCATCGGCTACCAACGATGGCAGCCGCCCAACCCCCCAGAAGGCGCGACCCTTGCCCACGCTTTTGCCCGAGTTGACATAGGCGTCCATGCTGCCCAGCCAGCCCCGACAACTCGTCGCGCACCAGGATCAAGCCGGTATCGTTATCCTTCAGGATGTCCTGGACGGCTTCGACGGTCGCGTCGCTGATACGCAACCGCTTGTTCTTCGTTTTCGGCGTGCCGGCCCGCTCTTCCTTCGGGACCGTCTCGTAATCGTCGCGCTCCTTCTGGTACTGGGCGATGAGGCGCCTGTTGATCTTGTTGATGGGTTCGAGCGCCTTGTTTATTGCCAGCGTCTTCTTGCGACTTGGCTGTCCGACAAGCGCAACCCACAGCCTCGCCGGCTCGTGCCAGGATGGATCGTGGCGCTTTATGCGCAGGCGAACCGTGTCGGGGATGGTTGACAGGTGTCCGGGAGCAGGAAAGCAGGGGCCACAGTGGAGCGTTGAAACAGGGACATGCTCACAGCGACATTGGCGCGAAACAGGCACCAAATACGATCGGATGATGTGGGAGTTCGACGATGCCGCACTTCAACGTCGCCAAAGCTGTTCGTTCCAACCCGATCTACGGTCGCTTCGCACGCTGGGTCGGACGGTATGGTGAAGTCATCGCTGCCCTTGGTTGCGAACCTGACTCCGCCGTGGCATTCGCCGAGTGCGTCGCAGCCTGGCAGGGCAAGAATCACCTGAAATCCGACGGAATGCTCGGTCCAAAGACCTGGGCGAAGCTGCGGCATGCCATTCCCATCGGCGTAATTCCAAAGCCGGCGCCGGATTGGATACGCCTCGAGCCTGAAGCCGAGGGGTGGATCGACGCAATTGTCGCGACGCTTGAACAGGATACGGGTTTTCTTACCTTGAAGCATGGCATTCACTCGGTGATGCCCCAGGACTTCAAGGACATCGGAAAATTCATTGCTGACGGCGTCATCGAAGTCGTCCCGGTGAGCAAGCGTGGCGGCTCGTACGAGTTTCGAAACGCCGAACCAGATGCCGATACGCTAAAACCCCCACGCAGGTCTGACAGGGACTGGCGGGTCACGCAGGCGCTTCTGATACATGAGGCGGTGCATGCCATCAGTGACCTGAAGAAGCATGTCAGTGTCTCGACGCTCGATGAGGAAGCGTTCGCATTCGTGGTCCAGGGGATGTTCCTCGAAAAGCACAAGGCCCGGTTCGTTCACGGCCACGAGGCGACGGAAAAGCTAAGGCGAGTATCGCGGGCATTGGCTGCGCGTTACCTCGCCAGGGAAACCCCTTCTGACGCCGACTGGGAGCCGTTGCGCGAGGCGATCCGCAAGCATCCGAACTACAAAGCGAACTACCGCAAGAAATTGGATTTCGACGGTTTGCTCCGCGACACGCTGTGAACAGAGCCAGAGTGTTGCCGCAGAACCTTCACCAGATCGCCGTGGCGGACACTAAGTCGAATTGGCCGTCGTGCCGTTCGCGGTCCTGCTCGCACCACATTCAGTCACGGCCGCAAGTCGGCACCGAACCTCCAGGCGTTCAGAGCAGCAGCAGCCTCTTTGAGATTGACAGCAGTTCTTTGTAGGGCATCTGTGTGGCGCCCGCGGCCACCAAGGGCAGGATTGCGGCCGCTGACACTGGGAGAAGCGCGGAGCGGTCGATGAGTAACGTGGACATTTTCCGCGTGGCATCGAACTGCTTCGCTGGATCGGCAACGTCTGGATTTTCTTCGGCTTCTCCAGGATCGGCAGATACCACATTTTCGCCGAACAGCTTGCGCTCGGCCTGGCGCTGAAATTGTGTCCCTTTCGCACTGGTAACCAGCAATGCGTTCTGTTTAAGCTTCACGAGGGGCTTTGAAAACGCCGTCAACGGATAGGCGAAGAGCGCCAGGACAATGGCCAACCAGGCACCCATGACATAGCCATAGGCGGTTAGTGAAATGGACTCCACAAGCAGTTGGTGAGCCAAACCGGCGGCAATGACGCAACTGACGCCAAATACGAACAAAGCGAACACGTTCGGATACCGGCCGACGAACGCCAAGCCAGCCTTCCCGTCCGGATGGGTCGTTACCAGCCGCAACCGAAGAGCGGCAATGCGTCGGAGCAACATCGACCACACGAGATGTCGCCATAGGCCTCGGAGCAGCAAAAAGAAAAATAGAGGACTGCTCACCAAGATGCACCACCAGCCCGCCACCGTCAGGGAACCTCCCGACGGAGAGGCGATGACAGCCCACGAGTGGCCGGCGCCGTTACCCACATTCATCAGCGTGTTGATTTCCACTGAGAAGTGACCCAGTCGACGGAGGTTTTTCCATCGAGAATTGACCCATGTTTGAAGCTCCTCCCACACGGATTGTGTGGGGGACATCGGAGTGATCGACATGGAGTTATTGAGCGTCATCCGACGCTGGCACTACCGAGACCATCTTTCGATCCGCGACATCTCGCGCCGAACCGG